>NZ_JBIEIS010000001.1:0-265174 GCF_043496855.1 Nonomuraea sp. JJY05 | reverse complement strand
AGGTCGAGGTCGAGGTCGAGGTCGAGGTCGAGGTCGAGGTCGAGGTCGAGGTCGAGGTCGAGGTCGAGGTCGAGGTCGAGGTCGAGGTCGAGGTCGAGGTCGAGGTCGAGGTCGAGGTCGAGGTCGAGGACGAGGACGAGGACGAGGACGAGGACGAGGACGAGGACGAGAGGGGGGATTCTGCTCGACCTGGTGACCTTCGGTTTTCTCTGGTTCGCGCGGATCCACTTGTTTCCGGACGAGGTGATCGTCCTGGGGGTCGGCACAGTAGGCATCGTCGTTGGGCGTACTGGCATGAACTTCACCAAACCTGACGGGGTCACGTTCAGCGTCGGAAGGTACTACACCGACTTTTGCGCTCACGGTGCCTCGTCTTCGGTCAGGGCATCGCGATCAGGGCTTGATCTCCGATCGGGCGTGGGTGTCCGGGCGGTGGGTTCGGGCGGTCGACGCTGATTGCGGACTGCGCCACGATGACCTGATCCACGAGATGGAAGCGTGACCGCCTCCCGGGGGCCTGGTTGTTCTGTGCCGCGCCACGGCGCGGCACGTCACCCGGTGTTTCGAAACATCTGCACGGGCCGTCTACGGACCTTGTCTTGGGGTCGGTCGAAGTGCCTCAGGTACCAGAAGGGTCATTTCGCTCTGACCTGAGAGAAGATGGTGGTCAGGTGGCTTTTGGGAGCCATTCGAGGTGGGCGCCGTCGAATGGTCCCTTTCTGTTGGCTACTGCGTCGATTAGCCAGCGTGCGGTGGTTTCTGCCTGGGCGATGAGCTCGGGGGGATAGCCCAGGAGGACCTGATGTTCGGCGAACTCGTCTTCGTCGTCGAGGATGAGCCGGCCGTCCCGCATCCTGATCACGTCGAGATCCAGATCGAGCATTGTCACCTCGCTGTCTCTCCACTCGGGGATGGTCGTGACGTCGACGTAGATCTCGGCTCGGTGGGGTGGTGTGTTGAAGGACGCAGTCCACCAGGCGTTTCGAGGGAATAGCATGATCGCGGTGCTCTCCCACGTGACCGGCGGGCCCTCGCCCTTGCGGGCGAGCGTGCCGCCCGGGACTTCCACCCAGACTCCATGTTCGTCCTCGCCCAGCAGCCGGCCGGGGTGGTTCCAGTGCAGCGCTCCGCCGTACTTTCGGTACACAATTCGCACATCGATCACATGAGGCAACTTATCTGCGGTGCGGAGGCTTCAGCGCTCAGGGTCCCACGCATCGCGCAGGTGCGCAGGCATCATGCGGGGTCAATGTATCCGGCGGGTGTGCAGGCATCTGTGGGGTTCACGTATCCGGCGGGTGTGAGGCATCTGTGGGGTTCACGTATCCGGCGGGTGTGTAGGCATCTGTGGGGTTCACAATCGGGCAGGTGCGCAAGTGCCTGCAGGGTCGATGTATCAGGCGGGTGCGCAGGCGTCCTGCGGGGTCCCATATATCGCGCAGCCCCAGATCTCGCGCAAGGCCCAGGACATCGCGAAGCCCCATGGATGGCGATTGGGCTCACATATCGCGCAGGTCTACGCATCGTGCGCACGTTCACGCATCGCGCAGGTTCACGCATCGCGCGCGGTCCAGACATCGCGACGGTTCCACTCTCGCGGGCCCTAAGGATCGCGCGGGCCAAGGATCGCGCAAGACCCCAGCATCGCGCGGGGCACGCATATCGCGCGGGGCCCAGGGAGCGCGCCGCCCGCAGGCAGCGCGCCGGCCGGGCGCATTGCGTAGGGGACTGTTCTGGGTGAATTGGTTAGGTGTGCTGGCGTAGGGCTTCTGTGATGGCGGCCAGGCGCTGTGGGGAGGCCAGGCCGGCGTGGTACAGGTGGAACTCGGTCGCGCCTGCCTTGGCGTACGTACGGAGCTGGTCGGCGAGGACCGTGGCGTCGGCCGGGCGAGGGGGAAGGGCCAGGACGTAGGCGCCGATTCGCTGGCCGGGGGTCGACAGGTCCTTGAGCTGGGCGAGGCGGGTGGCGTCCGTGGCGGGGTCGCCCCAGCAGTTGGCCACCAGCACGTCTGCTCCCGGTTCGCCTGACGGCAGCGGTGCGAAGGCGCCTGCTGCCCAGGGGTTCGGGTTGGCGTGCAGGGTGATGGGGGTGTTGGGGGCGGTCCTTCGGGCGACGGCGATCAGGCGGTGGCGGAGAGAGTTGGACAGGTCTACGCGAACGGCGCGCACCTCGTCGGTCAGGTCGCCGAGAGCCTCTTCGATCGTGAGTGGTGGAGTGCTGGGGGCCGTGGTGCCGGTCGTGGTGAGCAGTGGTGGAGGGTTGGGAGTCGTGGTGCTGGCTGCCGCGTGCGGTGGAGTGCTGGGGGCTGTGGGGTCGATTGTCGCGTGCGTTGGAGTGCTGGGGGTCGTGGTCCCGGCTGTGGTGGTGCTGGCGTTCGTGGCGCCGACTGTGGTGGTGCTGGTGTGGGCTGGGGAGATGGATTGTGCGGGGGGGATTGTTGCTGTGGGTTGTGCCGGGTGGGCGCGATCTATGGCGGCGCGGACTCTGTCTTGGGTGGCTGCGGGGTAGCGGTCGGCGCAGGCCGTGCAGAAGCACAGGGAGAGGAGGTCTGAGTCGGCGGGTGTCCAATCCGCGCCGGAGGTCTTCTCGTGGACGCTCTGGTGGCCGAAGCCCATCGGGCCGCAGGCCTCCAGGATGAGACCGTCCGGCTCGCCTACCGTGAGGATCTCCTCGACCAGGTGCTCGCAGTACTCGAGGACGTCCTCGTGGGCGGGGCACAGCGCGTACGGATACGGGTCGCCGAAGGCGTTGCGCACGACCAGGTCGGGATTCACGGTGCCCAGGTGGGAGTTGTGAGTGAGGACGGTCCAGGCGTGCACCTGGAGGCCGACCGCCTTCAGGGCGTCTCGGGCCTGGAGGTAGGCGTCCTGCGGGGTCCAGGTGGGACTCGCGGGGACCAGGCGGGACCAGGACGACGGGCGGATCGGGAGGTAGAAGGCCGGATACGGAACGTCGAGTACGCGGTGGGACGGGTGGTATGGCGTGGCCGCTCTCGTCGAGTGGTAGCTCGCTGCCAGAGCCACCGCCTCCACGCCCAGGCCGGCCAGGCGGTCGGGGGCGGAGGGGTCGCCGACGATGTCCCAGGGGTAGACGTAGGCCACGTTCACCAGCGCGGTCTCCTTGCGGAAAAGGTGGGCTCGAAGCGTTGCATGTAGCTCGTGTCGTCGCGGGCGGAGATCCCGCACTTCTCGTACTGCTCGTTCATGACGGACAGCGCGTCACGGTCGAGCTCGACGCCGAGGCCGGCACCGGTGGGCACCGGAACGGCGCCGTTCACGAAGCGCAGGACGCCGGGCGCGACCACGTCCTGGCCATCCTGCCAGGGGGTGTGCGTGTCGCACGCGAACGTGAGGTTCGGTGTGGCGGCGGCCAAATGGGTCATGGCGGCCAGGCTGATCCCGAGATGGGAGTTGGAGTGCATGGACAGCGCCAGGCCGAATGTGTCGCACAAGGTGGCGACGTGCGCCGAACGTACGAGACCGCCCCAGTAGTGGTGGTCCAGGAGGAGCACACCGATCGCACGGGATGCGATGGCGGGAGGGAGGTGTTCATGGGTGACCACGCACATGTTCGTGGCGAGCGGCATGGGGACGGCGGCGGCCACCTCCGCCATGCCGGAAATGCCGGGAGTGGGATCCTCCAGATATTGGAGGGTGCCTTCCAGCTCCTGGCCCACGCGGATCGAGGTCTCGACCGTCCAGGCGGCGTTCGGGTCCAGGCGGAGAGGTACTCCGGGGAACGCCTCGTGGAGCGCGCGGGTCGCGGCCACTTCCTGGTCGGGAGGGAAGACGCCGCCTTTGAGCTTGATGGACTCGAAGCCGTATTCCTTGATGAGGAGCGACGCTTGTTCTACGAGACCCGATTCGTCCAGAGCCGCGCCGAACCGGTCGGGGTCCTGGCCGGGGTGGCCCGCCCACTTGTAGAAGAGGTACGCGCTGTACGGCACCGCATCCCGGACACGGCCGCCCAGCAGGTCGCTCACCGGGACGCCGGCCGCCTTGCCCCGGATGTCGAGGCAAGCCACCTCGAAGGGGGAGAAGACCCGGTCGACGCTCTTCTCCTTGGTGGCGGCACCGGTCAGTCCGTGCAGGTCGGTCACCGTGTGGCCGACGATCGCGCTGATCCGGGCGTACATCGTGTTCGTGGCGTGCACGTCGAGGCCGATCAGGGCCTGCGCGCACTCGCGTACCTTGCCCAGGTGCTCCAGGTCCCCGTAGGTCTCCCCCAACCCGGTCAGGCCCTCATCGGTGACGACCTCGACAATGGTACGGAGGGCCCACGGCTCGTGGACTCCGGCGGCGTTCAGGAGTGGCGGATCCCGGAAGGCGACAGGGGTGACGTGGATCTGTCTGATGATCATTAGACCGCCGTCCAGATATGTGGACAATAGCCAGATTTGTGGACAAGTTGCCGCAACTGTAAGAATCAAGCTGAAGAAGTGTCAAGCTCGGAAGGGCCTTTCGATGATCTACGGACACGACCCCAGGACCGGCGAGACCGTTGGCGCCGCACTGCCGGAGACCGACAGTGCCGGGGTCGACTTGATCGTTTCCGCCGCGGCCGCCGCCGGCGCCGCCTGGCGGGCGACTCCCGCGGCTGAGCGGGCGCTCGCGCTCGAGGCCGTCGCCGACGCGCTCGCCGCCCACGTGGACGAGCTGTGGCAGCTCGCCGACCAGGAGACAGCCCTCGGCGAGGTACGGCTGCGCGGCGAGGTCGGGCGTACGGCGGGGCAGTTCCGGCTCTTCGCCCAGGTCCTCAGGGACGGCGGTTACGTCGAGGCCATCATCGATCATGCGGATGCCTCGCTCACGCCGCCCCGGCCCGACGTGCGCCGGATGAAGCACGCCCTGCCGGGCGTCGTCGCCGTGTTCTCGGCCAGCAACTTCCCGTTCGCGTTCTCGGTGGCCGGCGGCGACACGGCGTCCGCGCTGGCGGCGGGATGTCCGGTCGTCGTCAAGGCGCACCCCGGGCACCCGAACACCTCCGAGCGCGTGGCGAAGATCGTTCGTGACGCGCTCCCGTACCCTGACCTGCTGGGTCTGGTGCAGGGCATGCAGGCGGGGATCGATCTGGTCCAGCACCCCGGAGTGGTCGCGGCCGGGTTCACCGGGTCGGTGGCCGGGGGCAAGGCGATCCAGCGCCTGATCGACGAGCGGGAGGTGCCGATCCCGTTCTACGGCGAGCTGGGCAGCGTCAACCCCGTCGTCGTGCTGCCGTCCGCGCCGGCCAAGGACGTGGCCACGGGGTTCGCCGGGTCGCTGACGCTGGGGGTCGGGCAGTTCTGCACGAACCCCGGGCTCATGTTCGTGCCCGAGGGTGACGAGCTGCGCCAGGCCCTGGCCGAGGCGGTCGAGGGGACCAGCGGTGGCCCCATGCTGGCCGAGCGGATCAGGGACGGCTACCTCGGCGGTGTCGAGCGGCTGGGCGAGCTGCAGTTGCTGGCCGAGGGCAAGCCCGGGGAGGGGAGCTGGGCGGTCACGCCCAAGGTGTTCACCACCGATCTCGACACGTTCGAGGAGAAGCTGCCGCGGGTCGCCGAGGAGTGCTTCGGGCCGGCGTCGATCGTGGTGACATATCGCGAAATTTCCGATCTGCGGCCCGTGCTTGAGCGGCTGGAAGGGTCGCTGACCGCGACCGTCCACGGCACCGATCCGGACGAGGCCGGCGAGGTCGTCGAGGTGCTGGGGAGGAAGGCCGGCCGGCTCATCTGGAACGGGTGGCCCACCGGGGTGGCCGTGTGCTGGGCGATGCAGCACGGTGGTCCTTGGCCTGCCGCGACCACGACGACCACCTCCGTCGGGGCGACGGCGATCGATCGGTGGCTGGCGCCCACGGCGTACCAGGACTGGCCGGAGGCGCTGCTGCCGGACGAGCTCAAGGACGACAACCCGCTGTCCGTTCCGCGGAGGGTCGACGGTCGTCTGGAGGCGTGAACCCCCTGAGCCCTTGAAGTGGGGGCGACGGCGATGGTCCGTGCGGCTGACTGGCCGGTTGGGGGCCGGCTGGTCGGCCGCGGGCCCGGTGACGGCCGTGGGCGACGGCGTGGCGATGCGGCTGGGCCCGCTCTCCGGGGTTGGGGCCGGGTGTCAGCGAGCGGGCCGGCGGCTGTGGGGTGAGGCGGGAGGGGGTCAGGCCCCCGCTATGGCCAGCCGGTCAGGCGCCGGCGATGGCCGGCCGGTCAGGCGCCGGCGATGGCCGGCCGGTCAGGCGCCGGCGATGGCCAGCCCTCTGACGATGATGCGTTCAAGGGACGCCGTGTGCTCGGGTGCCGGGTCCATCAGGGGTGGGCGGACGCCGCCGACCTCCGCCCCCCGCAACCGCGCCCCCGCCTTCACCAGCGAGACCGCGTAGCCCGGTACGAGGTCGCGGAGCTCCACCAGCGGCAGGTAGAAGTCGGTCAGCAGCCGCTGCGTCAGCACCTCGTCCCCGCCCGTCACCGCCTTGTAGAAGGCCAGGGAGATCTCGGGCGCGAAGGCGAACACCGCACTCGAGTACAGGTGGACGCCGAGGCCGCGGTAGGCAGGGACGGTCAGTTCGGCGGTGGGGAGGCCGTTGAAGAAGGTGAAGTCCCTGTCGGTGGACCGGCGGACGGTGAGGATGATCCGTTGCAGCAGGTCGAAGTCGCCCAGCCCGTCCTTGAAGCCGACGATGCCGGGCAGCCCGGCGAGTTCGGCGACGGCTGAGGGAGTGAAGCGGGCGGTGCCGCGCTGGTAGATGATGATCGGCAGGTCGACGGCCACGGCCACCTCGCGCACGTACCGCACCAGGCCCGAGGGCGGGCCGCTGACCAGGTAGGGCGGCAGGAGCAGCAGCCCTTCGGCGCCCGGGGCGGCGGCCGCGCGGGCGATGGCCTTGGCGGCGGGCAGCGGGCCGCCGGCGCCGGCGAAGACGGGGACGCGGCCCGCGGTGGCGGCGACGGAGATGCCCACCACCCGGGTGTACTCGTCGAGGTCGAGGGCGTTGAACTCACCGGTGCCGCACGCGGCGAACACTCCTCCCGCTCCCGCGGCGACTCCGTCGGCGACGTGCCGGGCCAGCGCGGGTTCGGCGAGGTCGCCATCGGCTCCGAAGGGGGTCACGGGGAAGAAGAGAACGCCATCCAGCCGCATCGACGGTCCTTTCTAGCGGATGCCCTCCCTGCGAAGAGTGGCAGCCAGCTTGCGGGTGTGTTTGATCACTGCCTCGGTGATCCGCTCGATCTCGGCGGGCGCCAGCCTCGCGGGCATCGAGCAGCTGATCGCGTCCGTGGCCGGGATGCGGTAGTCGACCGCCACGGCCACGCAGGCCAGGCCGGGAGTGCCCTGCTCGCGTTCGTACGCCCAGCCGCGGGTGCGGACCTGGTCGAGCTCGCCGGTCAGTTTGTTCAGGTCGGTGATGGTGTGGTCGGTGAGCGGGGACAGCGGGTCGGGCAGGATGGCCATGACCTCGTCGTCGGTGAGCTGGGCGAGCAGCACCTGGCCGAGCGCCGTGACGTGGGCGGGCAGGCGCCGGCCCACCCTGGGGATCACGTGGTCGGCCTCGCGTGACTCGCGGGTGGCCAGGTAGAGCACGTGCGCGCCGTCCCGGCGGGCGAAATGGGCGGTCTGGCCGATCTCTGCCCGCAGGTCCTCCAAGGTCTCCTGCGCGAACGGCAGCGCGGGGTCCTTGTCGAGGTACGCGGTGCCGGTGAGCAGCGCGTGCGGCCCGATCCCGAACGCGGACCTGGCCGAATCGGTCTCGACCCAGTTGAGCTCGACCAGCGTCCGCATGAGGGCGTGGAGGCTGCTGCGCGGGAACCCGGTGCGCTGCTGCAGCTCCGACAGCGTCAGGCTGTCGTGTGAGTCGGCCAGGGCCTCCAGGATGCGCACCGTCCGTTCCGCTGACTTGACCAGCTGAGGCTCCATACTCATCCCATCTACTGCTGCGGGTTCGACATCCAGGATATGGGATAGCGTCCAGATACATGGACACTTAACCCTTGATGGCACCGCTTGTCAGGCCGCGCATGAACTGCCGCTGGAAGGCCAGGAACGCGATGATCGACGGCAGCAGCGCCAGCAGCGAGGCGGCCAGCAGCACGCCGATCCCCACCTCCTCGTCGGAGCGGAGCGAACGCAGCGCGATGGGCAGCGTCCACATGCTCGACTCGGGCGCGACGATCAGGGGCAGCAGGTACTGGTCCCAGATCATCGTGAAGCCGAACACCCCGATCACGCCGAGCGCGGGTCGGCACAGCGGCAGGATGATGGTGGCGAAGATCCGCATTTCGCCCGCGCCGTCGATGCGCGCGGCCTCCTCCAGCTCGACCGGCACCTCCTTCATGAACTCGGTCATGACCAGGATGGAGAAGCCCCAGGCGCCGACCGGCAGGATCATGCCCGCGTACGTGCCGATGAGGTTCACGTGCAGCAGCGGCATGTCGGCCAGGACCAGCGAGAGGGGGATCGCGATGATCTCCTCGGGCAGCATCATCGTGGTGAGCATGAGCAGCAGCACGAACGTCATGCCGCGAAACTTCTTGCGGGCCAGCGAGTACGCGGCGAAGACGCTCACCAGCATCTGCAGCAGCAGGCCGAAGCCCACGACGATGAAGGAGTTCAGTAGGTAGAGGTAGACGTTCTTCTCCTTGGCCTGGACGAAGTTCTCCAGCGTGAAGTCGTCCGGCCATAGGGAGAAGGAGGTGGGGTCGAGCGTCTTGCTGAAGGCGCTGACGAGCAGCCCGACCAGCGGCCCGGTGAAAACCACCACCATGAAGCCATAAATCAGGACTTTTCCGCCGACGGCCAGAGGCCCCTTGCGCGACTCCAGCCCCAGAGCGCTGTCGAACCTCATGTCGCCTGCCTCCTGCGCAACATCTGAGCGACCAGGGTGAGCACCAGCGTGGCCAGGAACAGCACGATCCCGCCCGCCGAGGCCACGCCCAGGTCGTTCTTCTGGAACCCGAGCTTGTAGATCAGCGTCATCAGCACCTCGGACGACCCGTTCGGGCCGCCGTTCGTCAGGACGTACACCTCGACGAAGACCCGCAGCCCGCGGATGGCGGCCAGCGTGAACAGGATCCAGAACACCGGCCGCAGGGCGGGCAGCGTGATGTGCCGAAGCCGGTGCCAGGTCGAGGCGCCGTCCACGGCCGCGGCCTCGTAGAGCGTGCGGTCGACGCCGACCAGCCCGGCCAGGAAGATCATCATGTCGTACGGGGTGCCGCGCCAGATGCTCATCAGCATGATCGACCACAGGGAGGAGTGCTCGCTGGCCAGCCACGGCTGGGGATCGATGCCGGCCCAGCCGACGATGACGTTGAGCATCCCGGTGGGGCCGGGGTGGAACATGATCCGCCACACCTCGGCCACGGCCGCCATCGTGGTGACGACGGGCAGGAAGGCCGCGGTGCGCACGAACCACAGGTAGCGCGCGGGCCCCTCGATGAGCAGCGCGAACCCCAGACCCAGGACGAGCGAGCCGACCGTGGTGCCCAGCGCCAGCAGGATGCTGTGCCAGATGGCCGCGGCGAAGTCGGCGTCGCTGATGATCGTCTGGTAGTTCTGCAGGCCCAGCCACTCGTCACCGAGGAACGTCTGGACCTTGAAGAAGCTCTTCCACAGGCCCACGAACATCGGGATGAACTTGAAGTACAGGAACAGCAGCAGCGCGGGCGCCAGGAACAGCCAGGCGATCAGCGGCCCCCGCCACCGCACCCGCTTGGTGCGGCGGTGGGGGGGCGCCGTGCGGCTGCGCGTCTCGGTCAGTGTCGAGGTCATGACGCTTTCTGGCTCTGGAGTTCCTGGGTGAGCTTGGTGTTCAGCTGGTCCATGGCCGTCTTGACGTTGGAGGAGCAGTCGGCCCAGACCGCGTTGATGGAGTCGGCCGAGTCCTGGCGGATGGGCGCCCAGTTCGGCACGGGCGGGGCGTAGACGGCGTTCGCGTACGAGTCCTGGAACACCTTCCAGCGCGGATCCTGCCGCTCGGCGGCCATGTCGACCTGCGTGTTGACCGGCAGGCGCACGATGGCCCCGTTGGCGTCCTTGTTCATGCCGATCTTCTGGCCCTCAGGGGAGATCGCGAACTCGGCGAACTTCTTCTGCGCGTCCTGCTGGTCGGAGCCGGCCATCAGGTAGACGTTCTCGCCCTCGCCGAGGGTGCCGGGACCGCCGGACGGGCCCTTGGGCAGGGGCAGGACCTCGATCTTGTCGGTGCCGACGCTCTTGACGAACCTGGCGAGCACGTACGGGCCGACCAGGTAGACGCCGCCCTGGCCCTTCTCGAACACCTCGTGCGTGACGGTCGTGTCGTTGCTGACGGCGCCGGGGTTGACGGTCTTGGCCTTGCAGAACTGGTCCTGCAGGTACTGGACGGCCTCCACGGTCTTGGGGTCGTTGACCGTGGCCTGGAAGTGGCCGCCGCCGGTGCTCTTGATGAAGTCGCCGCCGTTGGCGTAGATGAGGGAGGAGGCGTACCAGGAGGCGTAGCCGCGCTTGGTGCCCGCCGGGATGACGAAGCCCGCCGTGTCGGCCTGGCCGTTGCCGTCGGGGTCCTTCTCGGTGAACGCCTGCGCCAGCTTGGCCAGGTCCTCCCAGGTCTTGGGCGGCTCCATGCCGACCTTCTCGCGCCAGTCCTTGCGTACGATCAGCGCGAAGGCCTGGGCGGAGAACGGGGCGGCGTAGAACTTGCCGTCGGCCCCCGTGGCGGCCACCCACGCGCGGTCGGAGAGCTTGTCACCGCCGGCCAGCGCGGCCTTGTCGACCTCGCGCAGCCAGCCCTGCGAGTGCATGTTGCCGAGCTGGGCGGTGTCGTTGATCACGATGTCGGGAAGCTTCTTCTGGGCGGCCTGCTGGTTCAGCTTGGTCTCGAAGTCGTCGAATAGCGCGACGACTTTCGTCTTCACCCCGCTGGCCTTGGTGAATGCGTCGGCGAGTTTCACCGCCGTCTTGGCGGAGTCCGAATCGGGCGCCTGCCTGATCCAGATCTCCAGGGCGTTGTCTGTACTTGATCCCCCGGAACCGCAGCCTGTCAGCGTTACGGCCAGGGTCGCTGTCATCGCGACCCCGAGCAGACGACGTGACATCAGACCGCCTCCCGTTCACATACGTGGACTTGAGTCGTGGACTTGAACTCGTGGCTGTGAACGTAACTAGTTGCATGGTTCACGGTCAATATTCAAGGATGTGAATTTCGGCCAGAATCGTGTACACCATGAGACATGCGCATTCTTATGACCGGAGCCGCTGGGAAAGTCGGCACGCTGCTGCGCCCACGGCTCGCCCGTGACGGCCGCACGCTGCGGCTTTCCGACCTTCACCCGATCGAGCCGGGCCCCGGCGAGGAGTGGGTGACGGCCGACCTCGCCGACCCGGCGGCGGTGGCCGAGGCGATGAAGGGCGTGGACGCGGTGATCCACCTTGGCGGCCAGAGCCGTGAACATCCTTGGGCGGACATCGTGCAGGCCAACATCAACGGCACGCAAGTGCTGTTGGAGGCGGCACGCGAGGAGGGCGTGCGGCAGTTGGTGCTCATGGGCAGCCACCACGCGGCCGGTTACCACACCCGGCCCGCCGACGGCTCCGACCTGCCCGACTACGCCTTTCCCCGGCCTGACACCTTTTACGGCGTGAGCAAGGTCGTCATGGAGGCGCTCGGAAGCCTGTACCACGACCGGTTCGGCATGAACGTCACCGTGGTCCGGCTCGGCACCTGCAACGAGGCCTCCGGCGACACGCGCGGGCTGGCCACGTGGATCTCGCCGGACGACCTGACCCGGCTGATCGAGGCGGCGCTGACCGCGCCCGGGTACCACGTGGTGTGGGGGGTCTCGGACAACGCGCGGCGGTGGTGGTCGCTGGAGGAGGCCAAGGCCATCGGGTACGAGTCCCGCGACTCCTCCGAACCCCAGGCGGCGGCGCTCATCGCCGAGCTGGGGGAGCCGGACCTTTCCGAGCCGCTGCACAACCGGGCCGGAGGGATGTTCACCCTCAACGAGCTGGGTGGTCGCTGGTAATCCTGTCGGCGCTCCCCGGAGAATGGGGGCGGCGAATGCGGTAGGCGTGGCAACCGGTTGCAAGAACCTTGACGGCGGGAGGAGTGAAGGTCAAGGTTTAGTCTGGCAACCGTTTGCAAGGGAGAACGACGATGGCGGCGACGATCAAGGACGTGGCCCGCGCCTGCGGCGTGCACGTCTCCACCGTGTCCCGCACCTTCTCCGCCCCCCACCTGGTCAATCCTGCCACCAGGAGCCGCGTGCTGGCCGCCGCCGACGACCTCGGTTACCGGCCCAACCGCGCGGCCAGGGCCCTCACGACCGGCCGCACGTTCAACATGGGCCTGATCGTGGCGGACATCGCCAACCCGTTCTTCCCGCCGCTCATCAAAGCCGCCCAGGCGCAGGCCAGAGGCCGTGACTACCACGTGTTCGTGGCCGACACCGACGAGGATCCGCGCGTCGAGGAAGAGCTGATCAGGACGTTCACCAAGCAGGTGGACGGCGTCCTGCTGTGCAGCCCCCGCCTGTCCAACAAGATGATCGAACGGCTGGCCGAGGACGTGCCGTTCGTGGTGGTCAACCGGCGCATCAGGGGCATGCCCGCCGTGCTGATGAACGTCGCCCAGGGCGCCAAGCTGGCGCTGGAGCACCTGGTCGCGCTGGGGCACCGCAGGATCGCGCTCGTGTCGGGCCCGATCGGCTCGTGGACCAGCAACGAGATGCAGGGCGCCGCGGCCGAGGCGCCCGGGCTCGACCTCGTCTTCTTCGGCCCCAACCAGCCCACGGAGTCGGGCGGCCTCGCGGTGGCCGCCGACGTGGCGGCCTGCGGGGCCACGGCGGTGCTGGCGTACAACGATCTCGTCGCGCTTGGCCTCATCGAGGGGCTGTCGGAGATGGGGATAGGGGTACCAGACCAGATAAGTGTCATCGGGTTCGACGACATCCTGCCGGGACGGCTCAACCGGCCCAAGCTCACCACGGTGGCCATGCCGGCCGTGGCCGCCGGGAGGATGGCCGTCGACCTGCTGCTCCAGTCGGGGGGCGAGGGCGCGACAGTGACCCTCGACACCACCCTCATTGTCAGAGAGTCCACGGGAAGGGCCCAATCATGAACTTCGGAACGCTGCCGTCGGGGGAGAGCGTCGAACTGGTGGAGCTGTCGTCAGGACGGCTGCGCGCCGAGGTGCTCACGTACGGCGCCATCGTGCGCTCGCTGGAGGTCTCCGGCCGCAACGTGGTGCTCGGCCTGGACACGCTGGAGGACTACCTGACCCGCAGCCGCTACTTCGGCGCGGTCGTCGGCAGGTACGGCAACCGCATCGCGAACGGCCGCTTCACCCTGGACGGCGTCGAGTACGAGCTGGCCGTCAACAACGGCACCGCCCATCTGCACGGCGGCATCGTGGGCTTCGACAAGAAGGTGTGGAGCATCGAGTCCAACGACGACAAGTCGGTGACGCTCAGGCTGATCAGCCCCGACGGCGACGAGGGCTACCCCGGCACGCTGACGGCCCGGGTGACGTACACGCTCGAGGACGACGCGCTCCGCATCGACTACGAGATGGAGGCCGAGGCCCCGACCGTGGTCAACCTGACCAACCACTCCTACTTCGACCTCTCGGGCGAGGGCGACGTGCGCGACCACGTCGTACGGATCGACGCCGAGCACTACCTTCCGGTGGACGACGCAAAGATCCCCACGGGGGAGCTCGCGCCGGTCAAGGGCACGGCGTTCGACTTCACCGAGCCGCACGCGGTGGGGGAGCGCAACGAGGGCGCCTACGACCACTGCTACGTGCTCGGCGGCGGCGGGGCTACGGTGACCGCCGGCGGCCTGACCATGGAGGTCACGACGACCGAGCCGGGCGTGCAGTTCTACACCGGCCACATGCTGGACGGGGACGCGACGCCGTACGGGCCGTTCGGCGGGCTGTGCCTGGAGACGCAGCACTTCCCCGACTCGCCCAACAAGCCGCAGTTCCCCTCCACGGTGCTCCGGCCGGGCACGCGGCGCACCTCCACCACTACGTACCGATTCACGTCCTGACCGGGCGCAGGGCGGCGGAGGCCTTGATCACCAGCAGGGCCACGTCGTCCTGCGACGGCTCCTCGGCGAACGTCTCGACCGCGTGCCGCACGCGTTCGGCCACCGCGTGGGCGCTCAGCCCCGTGCAGCCGGCCAGCAGCGCGGCCAGCCCGTCGCCGTCGTCGAGCAGCCGGTCGCCGTTGCGCCGCTCGGTCACCCCGTCGGTGACGCACAGCAGCAGATCCTCCGGCGCCAGCTCGAACGTCTCGACGTAGAACCTGGCGCCGGACTCGATGCCCAGCAGCAGCTGCGGGCTCGCCATGGGCTCGACCTTGCCGTCCGGCCGCAGCAGGAGTGGGGGCGGGTGGCCCGCGGAGGCGATCGTGCACAGCGCGCCGCCCTGCGGCAGCGGGGTCAGCTCGCCGCACAGCAGGCTGAGGAACCTGCCCTCCTCGCCCTCCTCCAGCAGCGCGTGGTTGAGCCGGTCGAAGATGTCGGCCACCGTGTAGTGCTCCTTGGCCAGCAGGCGTACGGCGTGGCGGGCGAGCCCGGTGACGGCGGCCGCCTCGGGCCCGCTGCCGCAGACGTCGCCCAGGGCGAAGCACCAGTGGTCGGCCACCGTGAACAGGTCGTAGAAGTCGCCCCCGACGTGCGCGCCCTCCTCGGCGGGCTCGTAGACGACCGCGGACTCCAGGCCCGGCATGGGGGCCACGCGCATGGGCAGCAGGCTGCGCTGCAGCACCCGGGAGGTGGTCGCCTGCCGGGCGTACAGCATGGCGGTGTGCAGGTTGAGCGCCACCAGGCGGCACAGGTCCGACAGCAGGTCGGCCAGCTCCAGCGGCAGGGTGGGCTCGGCGCGGCCGATCACCAGCGCCCCGTGCGACCGGCCCTGGGTGAGCAGCGGGAACGACAGCACGGTCTCCGGGCCGACCGGCCAGCTCACCTCGCTGAGCGCGGTGCGCGGGATGGCGGGCAGCGACTTGCGCAGGTCGGCGTTGTGGCGCTCCTCGCTGTGCCAGACGTGGGCGAGCCTGGTCATGCCCGCGAGGTCGGTCAGGTAGACGGCCGCCCAGGTGGCGATCTTGGGTACGACGAGCTGCGCGGTCAGCGCCGCGATCAGCTCCTCGTCGTGCACGCCCGCCAGCAGCTCGCCCGCCTCGGCCAGGAACGACAGCCGTCCCCGGTGCGCGCGGTCCTGCTCGGCCAGCCGCTCGCGCTGCACGGGCACGGCCACCTGGCCGGCGATGTGCTGGAGGCTGACCGTGAGCTCCTGGTCGAAGCGGTCCGGCTGGGCAGCCGTCACCACGATGTAGCCGGCCAGCTCGCCACCCACCAGCAGCGGCGCGCACGCCAGCGACCTGGCGCGCAACTGCTGGGCCAGCTCGACGTCCACGGCGAGCAGGTCCTCGATCATCGTGGGGGTCGTGCGCTCCGCGCCGAACACGCCCGTGGCCAGCACCCCCACCAGCCCCGCCGTCGCGCCCGCGCCCGCCGCCACGCCGAACCGGTTGCCGCCCTCCGCGGCGAGCAGCACGTACGCGGCGTCGCCCCCGCTGGAGACCTGCACGATCTGGGCGATCGTGTCGAGCAGCTCGGCGAACGGCATGTCCTGGTCGAGCAGGTCCTTGATGCGCCGTCCGGCCCCTCCCAGCTGCGGCGCCGGCGGCGGCGTCAGCACGTAGCCGTGGTCGGCGGCCACCACCATCCAGATCGAGCAGCGCTGCCGCCTGGAGCGCAGGTGGGAGACGTAGACGGGGACCAGCCGGCCGTCCTGGTGCCGCATGCGCGCCTCGCCCCGCCAGCGGCCCAGCCCGAGGGTGTCGGCCAGCGACAGCGCGTACGGACCGTGGCCGCGCCAGGCCACTAACCGATCGAGGGGGCGGCCGATCGCCTGGTCGGGCCGCCAGCCGAGCAGCTTCTCGGCCTCCGGGTTCCACGACCGCACGACCCCGTCGCGGTCGGCGACGATCACGCCGACGTGCAGGGTCTCGATGGGTGCGGCGCAGGGCGGCGCCGGCGCGGCCTCCTGGACCTCGCTGCCGTCGGCGATCTCCATGCGCACCCAGACGCGCTTGGCGGTCCTCGTGTACGTGACGCCCCACGCGTCGGCCAGCATGCCCGCGAGGGCGAGGCCGCGCCCCGACGTACGCGTCGGCTCGGGCGCGGGCTCGGCGGCCAGGATCGTCCGGGCTGGGTGGCGGTCGTCGACCGCGATCTCCAGCTTCGGAGGGCTGGCCGCCACGTCCAGGCGGCAGGTGAGCTCGATGCCGGTGCCCGCGTGCACGACGGCGTTCGTGACGAGCTCGCTGGTCAGCAGCACGGCGTCCTCCGCCAGGTGGCTCAGGCGCCATTCGCCGAGCACCTGGCGGACGAACCTGCGCGCGTGAGCCGGGGCATGGGGCGTCCCGTCGAAGGCCGTGCTCGACACCCTGGTCGTGTCCACTCTGCGTCCTAGAACATCACTCGATGTGGCAGTACGGTCACTCTCAGAGTGGCAGAATGGTGCCGTTGATACCTCCTGTTGTGAAGAAGGCGGGTCAGACCGACGCGCTCAGGGGACGAGGGCGGCCCTGAGGCGGTCCGCGTACGCCTCGGTGAGGCCGTTGGCCCGGCAGGAGCCGCTCCGCGTCGTCGGCCGTGAGGGTGTGCGGCCGCGCGGCCTTCACCTGGACATCTGGCGAACCTTCCCGGGATCTTCGTGCCCGTTTGGCGGGGTCGTCGGCGAGCCTCCGCGCGATCCATGGTGTCTCCGACGTACCTTTGGCATCATGGCCACCCGTACGCCGAAAAGCGCATCGAAGGGGCCGGCGAAGCGGTCGACCTCGTCCCGCTCGACCCCCGTCAAGCGCGGGGCCTCGTCGACGGGGCGTCCCAGAGCGGCCTCCGGACGCAAGCCTTCGATGACCCACCAGGACCCGATCAGCTGGGTCTTCACGATGATCGGCAAGCTGATCGTCGGGCTCTGGATGCTGCTCGCCAACGGCATCGGCAGCACGGCTCGCGCGCTGGGCAAGAACGCCCGCGAGCTCGATCCCGCGCACCGGCGCGACGGGGTGGGCCTGACGGTGCTCGCCGGAGCGATCGTGCTGGCGGCCATGACGTGGCGCAACGCCGACGGGGCCGTCTCCGGCGTGGTGAACGCGACCGTGCACGGCGTGTTCGGCTCGCTGGCGTGGGCGCTGCCGCTGCTGTTCGGGCTGCTGGCCTGGCGCTACCTGCGCCACCCCGACCAGAACGCCGACACCGGGCGCATGGTGATCGGGTGGGCCGCGCTGATGGTCGGCGTGCTGGGCGTCATCCACGTGGCCAACGGCACCCCCTACCCGGCCGGCGAGGGCCAGGGCATGGACAAGGTGTCGCAGGCCGGGGGCATGGTCGGGTTCATCGTGTCGGCGCCGCCGATGAGCATCCTGCCGCCGTGGATCACGATCCCGCTGCTGCTGCTCCTGTCCGGGTTCGGCGTGCTGGTGATCACCGCCACCCCCGTGCACCGGATCCCGGAGCGGCTGGCCGAGCTCAAGCACATGCTCTTCGAACGGCACGCCGACCCCGAGCCGCGGCAGCCGGGCAAGAAGCGGGTCAGGGCACCCAAGAAGCCCGCCGATGAGGGGGCCGACTCGGTCAAGCCGTACGACACGCCGGTCCTGGCGGACAAGAGCGACAAGCGGCCCGAGCACTCGCCCGAGATCGTGCCCGGTCTGACGGACGAGGAGGAGGCGCCCGCCGCCGAGGCCGAGAAGCGGCCGGAGCCGCCCCAGCCGACGCCCGCGCCGCGCAAGGTCGAGCAGCTCGTGCTGTCGCCGCAGGCGGGCCCGTACAGCCTGCCCGACCTGCAGTTCCTCAAGCAGGGCACGGCGCCCAAGCCGCAGACCAAGGCCAACACCACCGTGGTCAACGCGCTGACCAGCGTGCTCGAGCAGTTCACCATCGACGCGCAGGTGATCGGGTTCACCCGGGGGCCGACGGTGACCCGCTACGAGATCGAGCTGGGGCCCGCGGTCAAGGTGGAGAAGGTCACGGCGCTCACGAAGAACATCGCGTACGCCGTCAAGTCCGCCGACGTCCGGATTTTGTCGCCTATTCCGGGTAAGTCGGCGATCGGGGTCGAGATCCCGAACGCCGACAAGGACCTGGTGTCCCTGGGCGACGTGCTGCGCGCGCAGGTGGCGCAGGCCGACCACCATCCGATGATCGTCGGCCTGGGCAAGGACGTCGAGGGCCGCACCATCGTCGCGAACCTCGCCAAGATGCCCCACCTGCTCATCGCGGGCGCCACCGGCGCCGGTAAGTCGGTCTGCGTGAACGGGCTGATCACCAGCATCCTGATGCGGGCCACGCCCGACGAGGTGCGAATGGTGCTGGTGGACCCGAAGCGGGTCGAGCTCAGCGTCTACGAGGGCATCCCCCACCTGATCACGCCGATCATCACCAACCCGAAGAAGGCCGCCGAAGCCCTCGAATGGGTCGTGGGCGAGATGGATCGGCGCTACGACGACCTGGCGGCGTCGGGGTTCAGGCACGTCGACGAGTTCAACAAGGCCGTGCGGGCCGGCAAGCTGCAGCCGCCGCCCGGGAGCGAGCGGGTCTACCAGCCGTACCCGTACCTGCTGGTGATCGTGGACGAGCTGGCCGACCTCATGATGGTGGCCCCGCGCGACGTCGAGGACTCGATCGTGCGCATCACGCAGCTGGCCCGCGCGGCCGGCATCCACCTGGTGATCGCCACCCAGCGGCCCTCCGTCGACGTCGTCACCGGCCTGATCAAGGCGAACGTGCCGTCCAGGCTCGCCTTCGCCGTCTCGAGCCTCACCGACTCGCGGGTCATCCTCGACCAGCCGGGCGCCGACAAGCTGGTCGGGCAGGGTGACGCGCTGTTCCTGCCGATGGGCGCGAGCAAGCCCATCCGCATCCAGAACGCGTTCGTCTCCGAGAAGGAGATCGCCGAGATCGTCACGCACTGCAAGGCGCAGATGCAGGTCGAATACCGCGATGACGTGGCCGCGGCGCCGGTCAAGCGGGAGATCGACGAGGACATCGGCGACGACCTCGACCTGCTGATCCAGGCTGCCGAGCTGATCGTGACCACCCAGTTCGGCTCTACCTCGATGCTGCAGCGCAAGCTGCGGGTCGGGTTCGCCAAGGCGGGACGGCTGATGGACCTGCTGGAGAGCCGGAACGTGGTCGGCCCGAGCGAGGGTTCCAAGGCCCGCGAGGTGCTGGTCAAACCGGACGATCTACCGGGTTTGCTCGCCGACCTGCGTGGCGAATGACCCCAATGCGTGCCTGCCGGGTAGTAACTGATTGAATATAAATCACTACCCATTGTGGTAGGCAGGTGCAGGTGCCGTGGGGGAGGCGTTCGTTGTGCAGGAGCAGAGCATCGGGGCCATGCTGGCGGCGGCCAGGCAAGCGGCCGGGCTGACCGTCGAGCAGGTCAGCGCGGCCACCAGGATCCGCGAGGCGATCATCCATGGCCTGGAGCAGGATGACGGCAGCCAGTGCGGTGGCGACTTCTACACCAGAGGACACGTCAAGGCCGTGGCCAAGGCGGTCGGGCTCGACCCGGAGGCCACCGTCCATCTCTACGACCAGCAGCACGGCGGGGCGCCCAGGCCGGTCGCGGCCTCGGCCGTGTTCCAGGCCGACAAGAAGATCAACGTGCCGGAGCGGCGCGGGCCCAACTGGACGATGGCGCTCGGGGTCGCACTGGCGATCGTGGTCGTCTTCGGCATGATGCGTGTGCTGGGCGGCGCGAGCGACCAGGTGCGGACGGCCGACGTTCAGGTGGCCTCGGCCCGGCCCAAGGTCCCGCCGAACATGCCCGTCGAGCAGCCGAAGCCGGCGGCGGCCAAGGCGGTCAAACGCACGGTGACCGTCGAGATCAAGGCGAAGCGGTCGTCGTACGTCCAGGCTCACGACGCGATGGGGCGCAAGCTGTTCGCGGGGACGCTGAAGGCCGGAAAGTCCGACAAGTGGAGTGCGGAGGACAAGGTCAGCGTGCTGCTGGCGGACGCGTCGGCCGTTACGCTGCAGGTGAACGGCAAGAAGGTGACCCTGGACGCAGGCAGGGGGGAGATGCTGCGGCGCTCGTTCGGGCCGCCCAAAACGACCGCGCGATAGCCATCTGGCGGGAGCCCGTGCATCGGGTGGTGGCCAACTCCCGATACCGTAGTGTTCACCATGTCATCCCGCCGAACCGCATCGCTGATCACTCTGGGCTGCGCGCGCAACGAGGTCGACTCCGAGGAGCTGGCCGCGCGACTTGAGGCTGCCGGTTGGCAGCTGGGCGACGACGACCCCGATGTCGTCGTCGTCAACACGTGTGGCTTCATCGACTCGGCCAAGAAGGACTCCATCGACACGCTGCTGGCCGCCGCCGACACCGGCGCGAAGGTGGTCGCAGCGGGCTGCATGGCCGAGCGCTACGGCAACGAGCTGGCCGAGGCGCTGCCCGAAGCCAGCGCGGTCATCTCCTTCGACGACTACACGGAGATCGGCGGCCGCCTCGACGACGTGCTCGCCGGGCGGCCGCTGAAGCCCCACACTCCACGTGACCGCCGCACCCTGCTACCCATCTCGCCGGTGGACCGTGCCAGCGCGCCCAAGGCCAACATCCCCGGTCACGGCGACCTGCCCGAGGGCCTGGCGCCCGCGAGCGGCCCGCGCGTGCTGCGCAAGCGCCTCGACGAGAGCCCGGTGGCCTCGCTCAAGCTGGCCTCCGGCTGCGACCGGCGCTGCACGTTCTGCGCCATCCCGGCCTTCCGCGGCTCCTACGTCTCGCGCCGGCCCGACGAGCTGCTGGCCGAGGCCGACTGGCTGGCCCACCGGGGCGTGCGCGAGCTCGTCCTGGTCAGCGAGAATTCCACCTCCTACGGCAAGGACCTCGGTGACCTGCGGGCGCTGGAGAAGCTGTTGCCGGAGCTGGCGGCCCTCGAGGGCGTCTCCCGGGTTCGGGTCAGCTACCTGCAGCCCGCCGAGCTGCGCCCGGGGCTCATCGACGTGCTCACGGGCACCGAGGGCGTGGCCCCCTACTTCGACCTGTCCTTCCAGCACGCGAGCGGCACCGTGCTGCGCAGGATGCGCCGCTTCGGCGACCCGGAGCGCTTCCTGGGGCTGCTCGAGACCATCCGTGAGCGCGCCCCCGAGGCGGGCGTGCGCTCCAACTTCATCGTGGGCTTCCCCGGCGAGACCGAGGAGGAGTTCGGCGAGCTGGTGGGCTTCCTGGAGGCGGCCAGGCTCGACGTGGTCGGCGTGTTCGGCTACTCCGACGAGGACGGCACGGAGGCCGCCGGGCTGCCTGACAAGCTCGACCAGGAGGTCATCGACGAGCGCGTGCGCGTGCTCACCGAGCTGGCCGAGGAGCTGACCGCCCAGCGCGCGGAGGAGCGCATAGGCACCGAGGTCGACGTGCTGATCGACGACGACCTGGGCGACGGAGGCTACGAGGGCCGGGCCGCCCACCAGGGGCCCGAGGTCGACGGCTCCGTCACGGTGCAGGGCATCGGCCTCGTCAGGGGGCAGATCGTGCGCGCGGTCGTGGTCGACTCCGAGGGGGTCGACCTGATCGCGCGTATCAAGGCAAGTCCATGAAAAGGGACGAGCGCCGCGTCGTAAGCCCGTGGAACATCGCCAACGTCCTCACGGTCCTCAGGTTGGTGCTCGTCCCCTTCTTCGTCGTCTGCCTGTTCCTGCCGGGCACGGGCTGGCGGGTGGCCGCGCTGGCGGTCTTCGCGGTGGCCTCGATCACCGACCACCTCGACGGTGAGCTGGCCAGGCGGTACGGCCTCATCACCGACTTCGGCAAGATCGCCGATCCGATCGCCGACAAGGCGCTCACCGGCGCGGCGCTCGTGAGCCTGTCCATACTCAACGAGCTGCCCTGGTGGGTCACGATCCCGATCCTCACCAGGGAGCTCGGCATCACGGCCCTCAGGTTCGTGCTGCTGCGGCGCGCGGTCATCCCGGCCAGCTACGGCGGCAAGGTCAAGACCGTGCTGCAGATCGCCGCGATCGTGCTCTACCTCCTGCCGGCGGTGCCGGGGCCCGTCCGGTGGGTGGTCATGGGGGCGGCTCTGGTGGTCACCGTGGCCACCGGGGTCGACTACGTCATCAGGGCAGTGCGGCTGGGCAAGGTCGCGAAGCAGGCGCGCGGGGAGTGATCGATGGCCGATGTGGCCGAGGTTCTGACGATGCTGGTGAGCCGGTCCGCCACGGTGGCGGTGGCCGAGTCGCTGACCGGCGGGCTCATCGGGGCCGCCATCACGTCGGTCTCGGGGTCGTCCAAGGCGTTCCGGGGCGGGGTCATCTCGTACGCCACCGACCTCAAGCAGGAGCTGCTAGGGGTGCCGGGAGAGTTGCTGCGGCGCGAGGGGGCCGTACATCCTGAGGTGGCCGCGGCCATGGCGGCCGGGGTCGCGCGGCTGTGCGGGGCCACGTACGGGCTGGCCGTGACGGGTGTGGCCGGGCCGGAGCCGCAGGACGGCAAGCCCGTCGGCACCGTGTACGCGGCCGTCTGCGGACCTGGGGGCAGGAATTGGGGGCGTGAATTGAGACTTTACGGGTCGCGCGAACGTATCAGGGTAGAGACGGTGGACGAGGCAGTCGATCTACTGTCAGGTGTGCTGAAGGCGAACATAGGGGAACATTCCGGGTGATTACCGTGTTACGTCCCGAGCGAACATGCGAAGCACGGTCTGACGCGGTGTCGGTGGATACGGGTACGGTGGAGCTGTGAGTGAGGTCCGTGAGCCAACTGCAAGCACCGAGCGCCCGGCCGGCGGGCCTGGAGAGTCGCGAGCGGCGGTCCAGGGGCGGCCACGCCCCATGATGACGGCGAGGAGTATGTACGAAGCAAAGAAGACCAAAGTGCGGCACGATCCGATCGCGCGGGGCGTGGTGAAGTCATCCGCGCCGGGGAGGGAGCGACAGATGATTCTGCTGCGTCAGCTGCTCGGCGACGTGCTGAGGCGGTTGAGGGTGCGGCAGGGACGCACGCTACGCGAGGTGTCCACCCAGGCACGTGTCTCGCTCGGCTACTTGTCCGAGGTCGAGCGCGGCCAGAAGGAGGCCTCGTCGGAGCTGCTGGCGTCCATTTGCGGCGCACTCGAAGTGCCCCTTTCGCAGGTGTTGCGTGAGGTTTCCGACCAGTTCGCGCTGGCGGAGCTCCAGGCTGCCCCTGTGCTGGCCGACGTGCCCGATCGCGAACGGCTGCCCCTTACGGAGACGGTTCCCGGGTCGATTTCCGACTCCGTGTTCCCCGAAGTCAAGGACATGGTGGCTGCCTAGCCCCGCTGGCAGCCAGCACACCACAGGATCAGCCGTTCCTGTGGCTGCGCCCCCATCTCCCCACGGCTGATGCGGGTGCCGCATCGGCGACAGGGCTTCCCCGCCCTGCCGTAGACCCACGTCTGGTTCGCCGGGCGGCGATCACCTGTGGTCACCGTGCCCGCATGCCCCTTGTTCGCGTCCAGCAAGCGCTGGGCCAGTGACACGAGCCCGTTGAGATCCTCGATCTCCCCGACCTTCTTCCACGGCCAGACACCGCGCAGGAAAAGGGTCTCGGCGCGATAGATCGTGCCGATCCCCGCCAGGTTGCGCTGATCGAGCAGCGCCTCCCCGATGGTCCTGTCGGGCGCCCCTCGCAGCCTTCGCACGGCCTCATCCGGGTCCCAGTCCGGGCCGAGCAGATCCGGCCCCAGATGGCCGACCAGCCGCCCCTCCTCGCCTGTCCTGACGAGATCCACCATTCCCAGCCTGACCCCCACCGCCTGCCACCGCTCGTTGGCCAGGATCAGCCTGACCTGGTCGCCCGGCGCGGTCCGGCGGCCCGCCGCCATGACCTGCCAGCTCCCGTCCATGCGCAGATGGGTGTGCACGGTCAGGTCGCCTTCGACGCGCGTGAGCAGGTGCTTGCCCCTGGAGACCGTGGTGATGACCGCACGGCCGGTCAGGTCGGCCGTGGCGTGCCTGGGGACACGGAAGTCCGACCGGGTGAGCACCTGACCGTCCAGCGCGCCGCGCAGCTTCGCGGCCGTGCGGTAGACGGCGTCTCCCTCGGGCATCCCTCCAGTCTAGGAACGCGCGCCGCCTCGTGGGCGGGCCCCCGGCCGTCCACGAGGCCGCGGGTGATCGACTTCGGCGTCTCCAGGGGTGGTGGCACGGTGCCTGGCCAAGCGTCCGGAGGTCCGTCCCACCGCGGCCCGGGCGCTGCTCGGCCTGCTCGGCCACCACGTGCTGGAGCGGCACCTCGTGGCCGAGGGGCAGCAGTCGGCGGCCCCGCCCGCCGGCCGATCGCCGGGCCGCCGGTGGTGGCTCGTGGCCGGGCCCGTGACGGCCGCCGTGGCCGTGACGGCGGCCGTGCTGCTCACCCGGCCCGCCCCGCCGCCCGGTGGGCGTACCCCCAGCCTGATCGCCGCGCCCCTGCCCACCCCGCGCGAGGGACGGATGGGGCTCACCGCGACGGCGGAGCTGAAGATCCGCGACACCAGGATCACGCTGTACGAGAACCCGGCCGACCCGATCTGGGTCTCGTCCTGCCACGACCAGCGCGACGACACCGGCCACCCGTCGTACGTGCGGGACCCGGCGACCGGGACCGGCAGATCCGCACCGTCGACGAGCCCGCCACGCTGTTCCGCCCGCGTTGGTCAGGCGATGGGCGACGGTGGCTGGCCACCGTCATCGAGGATCGCGAACCGCGTCGTGGGCTTCGCCGTCGTGACGCCGTCTCGGGCACCGTCAAGATCACCAAGGTCGCCGGCGGGAGCGAGGTCAGGTTCGGGTGGGGCGCCGACGGCAAGAGCGTGCTGTACGGGCTGCCCGGCGGGGCCGTGCAGGTGGTGGATCTGGAAGGCAGGCCGGTGCGGACGTTCACGGGGGTGGGCGAGCTTTACGAGGGCGGCGTCGCCCGCACCACACTCGGGTCATTCCTGGCCGGCACCCCCGACGGCAGGAACACCGACGTGGTCCTCGCGGACGCCACCGGCCGCACGGTGCGTAAGCTCGCCACCGGGCCCAAGGCCGAGATGGCCCGGGTGGTGCTCTGGTTCACCCGGAAGTGATCAGTCCCAGGCGGCCGGGTCGGCGGCGAGCTGGCGGACCCGCTCGGGCAGTGACCCGGAGGCCACCTGATCGAGCGTCACCTCCTCCAGGATGGAGCGCTCGGTGGCGCGCAACGCGATCCACACCTGCTGCAACGACTCGGCGGGGCCCCGGTAGCCGACGTGCTCGGGCCGCTCGCCGCGTACGTTGGCCAGCGGGCCGTCCACGGCCCTGATCACATCGGCCAGCGAGATGTCGGCGGCGGGCCTGGCCAGCACGTAGCCACCCTCAGGCCCGCGCTGTCCGCGCACGAGCCCGGCACGCCGCATCTGCAACAGGATGTTCTCCAGGTATTTGGGCGGCATGTCCTGTTCCTTGGCGAGTTCGCCCACGGTAGTCGGGCCTGCACCGGCTGCGGCGAGTTCGGCGGCGGCACGGAGGGCGTAGTCGACACGAGCGGAAAGGCGCATGTTCTCGATTATCCCCCCTGGTCAACATGGTTGGTGCGTTCGTGTGCTGGTTGTGAGGGCGTTGATCGTGCTTGACCTGCGTTCCGACAACGGCAAGCGTCTCAGGGAATCTCGGGATATCTCAAGATCAAGACGCATTGGTCGCCCGCGATCCACGGCCCAACTTGGTGACGGGCGTATCCGATTGAAGCCCCAGGGACGATGAAGGAGCCGGAGAGCCGTCTTCCGGGGCCGGCCGTCCTGGGGCTCGCGGGCGTCGAGCACCTGGGTGACGGCTGCCCAAAGCCCGTCCAGGCCGATGGAACGCGGGTCCGGCCGGGCCCATGAGCGGGAGCTGCGCAAAAGGGCCGGCGGGTTGCCTCCTGCGTATGGTCATGGCATGGACAAGATGATCTCCCGGTCGACAGCGAGGGTGCTGCTGATCGACCACCTGGATCGGCTCCTGCTCTACCGCGGCCTCTTGCTCCAGGTCGAGAGCCCCTTCTGCGCATGGTTCACCCCGGGCGGCGCTGTCGATCCTGGAGAAACCCCGCAACAGGCGGCGGCCCGGGAACTGCGGGAAGAACTGGGCCACGCGGTCACCCCTCAGGCCCTGGGACGAGTGGTGGCGACGAGCGCGGGAACATGGTCCATGCACGGCGAGGTCTTTTCCGGACATGACTCCTATTTCGTGCTGCGCGTGCACGACGTGGAGGTGGACACCTCCGGTATGGACGAGGAAGAACGTGCGGTGACCGATCGTTTCCACTGGTGGACGCTGCCGGAGCTGACGTCGGCGACCGAACCGGTCGTGCCGGTGGGGCTCGCTCCGCTTCTGACGCGCCTCGTCGCAGGAGGCCCGCCACGGGAGCCGGTTCAACTGCCCTGGCATCTGCCGGGCGACCAGCGCCCCTGACCGGCCATTCGTCGCCGGGAGCGCTCGGCGGCAGCCGTCGGGGCGGCGCGGGCATCGTTCGCCACTACTCGGCCTCATACGTAGCCGGCTACCGATGCGCAAGCTCGCAATGCGCGCGATGATGAGAGCGCTAAAATTCCAACAACCTTTTCGATAACAGCGGTTCTCATGAGACGGCGGAATTCAGCGTGGAGCGACGCCCTGGTGTGCCCAGACTGCTCAGGGAGATCAACGACCGGGCCGCGCTGGACCTGTTGCTCGCCACAGGCCCCATGACCCGTGGCCAGATCGGCGATCTGACCGGCCTGTCCAAGGTCACGGCCTCGCAGACGCTGGCCAGGCTGGAGGAGCGGGGCCTGGTCGAGGTGGTCGGCGCCCAGGCCGGCGGGCGGGGGCCCAACGCGGCCCTCTACTCCGTGATTCCCTCCAGCGCATACGTGGCCGGCCTGGAGGTCGGTCCAGAGCTGATCTCCACCGCGGTCGCCGACATCCATGGCCACACGATCGCCGAGGTCACGGTCGACCCCGGTGGCCATGACGACCCCGTCTCGGTGGTCCACGGCGCGATCGTCAAGGCCTGCCGCAGCGCCAAGATCAGCCTGTCCAAGCTGCGCGGCGTCGTGATCGGCACCCCCGGGGTGGTCGACCCGCGCAGCGGCGACGTGCGCTTCTCGTTCGACCTGCCGGGCTGGCACGAGGGCATCCACGAGGCCCTGGCCGGCGACCTGCGGCGCGAGGTCACCATCGAGAACGACGTCAACCTCGCCGCCATCGCCGAGCGGGCCGACGGGGCGGCCAAGGGACTCGACGACTTCGTCCTGCTGTGGTCGAGCCGCGGCCTGGGCCTGGCCATCATGCTCGGCGGCAAGCTGCACCGGGGCCGCTCCGGCAGCGCGGGCGAGATCGGCTACCTGCCGGTGCCCGGCGTGCCGCTGCCCGAGGACATCCGCACCGAGCCCGGGCGGCTGCCCTCGCTGGCGGGCGGCCTGCAGTCGCTGGTCAGCGCCGAGGCGGTGGCGGAGCTGGCCCAGACGTACGGGTTCGCGGCCGACAGCGCGGGGGAGTGCGTCAAGGTCGCCATGGCGGCGGGCGCCGAGGGCGAGCCGCTGCTCGACGAGATCGCCAACCGGCTGGCCCTGGGCGTCGCCGCCGTGTGCGTGATCCTCGACCCCGGCCTGGTCGTGCTGGCCGGGGAGATCGGCCACGCCGGCGGTCCCGCGCTCACGTCCAGGGTGGAGGAGGCCGTGGCCAGGATCTGCCCGGTGCGCCCCCAGGTCGTGACCACGAAGGTGACCGAGGCCAACCCGGTGCTGCGCGGCGCCGTGCTGGCCGCCCTCGACCAGGCCCGCGAGGAACTGCTGGCGCCTTAGGCCGTGAGCAGCTCGCGAGGAGCTGCCGGCAGGCCGTGAGCAGCTCGACCAAGCCCGTGACGAGTTGCCGGCGCCTTAGGCCGTGAGCAGCTCGATCGCGGCCTGGGCGTTGGCCCTGGCGGCCCCGTACGTGGCGATGTAGGCGGCGCTGTCGGGGCGCCACACGGGCAGCCCCATCTCGATCACCGTCGCGTCCGGGCGGGCCGCCACCAGCGCGGAGACCAGTTCCTGGCTCGCCTGGTGGCGGTGCGCGTCCTTGACCACCACGACCAGGGACCGGTTCACGGCCTTGGCCAGCAGGGCGGGGACGTCGGCGGCCGCGGGCTTGACCCGGACGATCTCCGCGTCCGGCAGCCACGGGCCCACACCCCACGGCACGTCGCCCACGGCGATCGTCGGTGGGGTGTCCACCTCGATCACCAGGGGCTCGACCAGGGGCTCCGTCGCTCCGGTCAGCCGTACGGCGCGGCGCGCGGCGTGCAGGCCGACCACGTTCTGCTCGGTGGCGGCGGGCGCGGGCGCCGCGAACCAGGCCCGCAGTGCCGCCACCCGCGCCGCCGCCTCCTCCAGCCGGGAGAGCGGCAGCCGGCCCTCGCGCACGGCGGAGACGACCTCCGCGATGATGGCCTGGACGTCGTCATAGGTCGGCAGCGGCCCGAGGCACAGCAGGTCGGCCCCGGCCGCGAGCGTCAGCACCGCGCCGCCGGCCAGGCCCACGCTCCTGGTGATCGCCCGCATGTCGAGCGCGTCGGTGATGACCACGCCGTCGTAGCCGAGCTCGCCCCTCAGGAGCCCGGTGAGCGCGGCGCTGGACAGCGTGGCGGGCGTCTCGCCCGTCACCGCCGGCACCGCGACGTGCGCGGTCATCACTGACCTGGCCCCCGCGCCGACCGCCGCGCGGAACGGCGCCAGCTCCCGCTCCCGCAGCACGTCAAGGTCCACGTCCACGACCGGGATCGCCAGGTGGGAGTCCACCCGGGTCGCGCCGTGGCCGGGGAAGTGCTTGACGCAGGCGGCCACGTTCACCGACTGCAGGCCCTCCACGGCCGCCACCGTGTGCCTGGCGACCAGCTCCGCGTCGGCCCCGAACGACCTGGTGCCGATCACCGGGTTGTCGGCCTCGGTGTTGACGTCGGCGCTGGGCGCCATGTCCAGGTTGATGCCGCAGGCGGCCAGCTCCGACGCGATCGCGCGGTAGACCCGGCGGGTCAGCTCGACGTCGTCCACCGCGCCGAGTGCCGCGTTCCCCGGGTAGGGGCTGCCGACGTGGTACGCCAGCCGCGTCACGTCGCCGCCCTCCTCGTCCAGCGAGATGACGGGCTCGCCGGCGCCCCGCAGCGCGGCCGTCAGGTCACTCACCTGGCCGGGGTCGGCCACGTTGAAGCCGAAGAGCGTGACGCCGCCCAAGCCGTGCTCCAGCTCGCGCAGCACCCATTCGGGCGCCACGGTGCCCTGGAAGGCGACGAGCAGTGTGCCGGCCGCGAGACGGCGCAGCCCCCGATCACTCTGACTCATAGCTCCTCATCGGATTTCAGGCCCAAAAGATGAGCAGGGTCGAATGAGGCATTCGCCCTGCGGATGTCAGCCCTTCACGGCCCCGGCGACCAGGCCGGAGACCATGCGGCGTTGTACGAGAAGGAAGAAGACGACGACCGGGATGGTCATCATCGTGGAGCTGGCCATGATGGCGCCCCAGTCGGTGCCCTTCTGCCCGAAGAAGTACTGCAGCGCGACGGGCATCGTGTACTTCGTCGGGTCGTTGATCAGGTACAGCGCCATGATCAGCTCGTTCCACGCGGTGATGAACGAGAAGATGCTGGTCGCGACCAGACCCGGGGCCACCAGCGGGAAGAGCACCTTCCAGAAGGTGGTGAACCGGCTGGCGCCGTCGATCCAGGCCGCCTCCTCCAGTGACTTGGGCACGGCTGCGACGAACGTGCGCAGCATCCAGATCCCGAACGGCAGCGTCAGCGCGACCTGCGTGACGATCAGGCCGAGCAACTGGTCGTAGAGGCCCAGCCGCTTGACGCCGAGAAACAGCGGGATGAGCAGCGCCTCGGACGGGATCATCTGCGCCACGAGCAGCAGGCCCAGGAACGCCGTGCGCCCCTTGAACCGGAAGCGGGCCACGGCGGTCGCCGACAGCAGCGCGAAGACCGCGCCGATCAGGACCGTGCCGAGCGCGACGATGGCGCTGTTGCGCATGTAGAGCCAGATCGAGTGCCCGGCCACGCCGTCGGTGAGCACCCGCGTGACGTGCTCGAAGGTGAAGTGCGTGGGGAACGGGATGAATTCGGTGGTGAAGATCTGGTCGTTCGCCTTGAAGCCGGTGGAGACCATCCAGTAGACGGGGAAGACGGCGAGCAGGAAGACCAGCACGCCTGCCGCGTTGAGCGCGACCTTGCCCAGGCGCCTGCGGGCCATCGGGCGCATCACAGCTCCTCCTGCTTGAACATCTGGCGGATGTAGGCCGCGGTGACGATGAGCAGGATCACGGTCAGCACCACCGCGATGGCCGCGCCCGATCCCATCTTCGGCGGGGCCTTGAACGCCTCGGTCACCGCGTACATCGACAGGTTGTAGGCCTCGCGGTTGCCGGTGCCGGCCAGCACGTACAGCTGGGCGAAGACCTTGAAGTCCCAGATGATCGAGAGCACGGTCAGCACCGCGAACACCGGCTTCAGCAGCGGGAAAGTGATCTTCCTGAACGTGCGCCACGCGCCGGAGCCGTCCACCTTGGCCGCCTCGTACAGCTCGGCCGGGATGCCCTTGAGGCCGGCCAGCACCGAGACCGCGATGAACGGGAAGCCCGCCCAGACGACACAGACGATCAGCGCCATGTAGATGGACCAGGCGTCGTTGAGCCACGGCACGCCGGTCCAGTCGGCCCGGCCGAACAGGGCGTTGGAGAGCCAGTCGGGCAGCAGGTTGAGCGCCCAGTTGACGATGCCGGCCTCGGCGTCGAACAGAGAGCGCCAGATCATGCCCTGCGCCACCGGCGGGACCGCCCAGGCGAACATGATGCCGATGATGACGAACAGCGACATCTTCTTGCCGAGCCGGTGCAGCAGGACGCCGACGGCGGTGCCGAGGATCAGCGTGAGCGGCACCGCGATCACGGCGAACACAACCGTGTTGCGCAGCGAGGACCAGAAGATGTCGTTCTCGATGACCTTGGTGAAGTTCTCGAGCCCGACCCAGGTGGCCGGCTTCTTGCCCGAGATCTGGACGAGTCCGACCTTCTGGAAGGAAATGATCACCATCTGGATCAGCGGCCACAGCAGCAGCGCGCCGATGACCAGCAGCCCCGGGATCAGCAGGACGTAGGGGATCGACCAGGCGGGCAGCCCGCTGGCCCGCGGTGGCCGGTGTGAGCGGCGCCGTCCCGGGGCGGAGGCGCGGCCTCCGCCCCGGGGGGCGAGCGTTGACGTGTTCGTCATAGGTCTCAGGAGGCGTTGAGGATGTCTTCGAGTTCCTTGTTGGCCGCGGCCAGCGCGTCATCCGCGCTCGCCTTGCCCTCGATGACCTTGCGGGCCGCGTTCTGCAGCACCGCCTTGGTCTCGTTGGCCTCCGTCCACTGCGGGTCGGCGGGGAAGGCCTTGGCCTTGGCGAAGGCGGCGGCGAAGGGCGCCTGCGCCGGGTCGCTGGACAGCGCGGCGAGGGCCTCGGGGTAGACGGGGAGCAGGCCGCCGTCGGTGGCGTACTTGACGCCCCACTGCTTATTGGAGGCCAGCTTCACGAACTCCTTGGCCGCGTCCTTCTCCTTCGCCGAGCCCCACACGGCGATGTCGTTGCCGCCGAGGAAGGACTGAGCCTCGCCGCCCGCCTTGGACGGGAGCGGGAAGAAGGCCAGCTTGTCGCCCTTGAGCTTGCCCTTGCTGTCCTCCGCGATCCCTGGCAGGTCCCACGACGCGGTGAGGTACATGCCGACCTTGTTGTTGGCGAAGCGGGTGCGGATCTCGGTGGTGTTCTGGTTGAGCCGCGACTTGCTGGACAGGCCGCCGGTCACCAGGCCGGTGTACTGGGCGAAGCCCTCCTTGAAGCCGGGGTCGGTGAGCTTGCCGACCCACTTGTCGCCCTCCTTGGCGGCGTAGTCGCCGCCGGCGGTCCAGGCGAGGGCGCCGAGCAGGTGGTTGGCGTCGGAGCCGCCGTTGAAGGCGAAGCCGTCCACGTCCGAGCCCTTCTTGGCCTGGATCTTCTTGGCGGCCGCCACGAGCTCGTCCCAGGTCTTGGGAATCTCGATCTTGAGCTCCTTGAACCAGTCGGCGCGGTAGAGCACCGCCCGGCTGCCGCCGCCCCACGGCACGGCGTACGTCTCGCCGTCGATGGTCTCCAGCCCCATGAGGTTCTTGGGGATCTGGGCCTGGTCGCCGCCGGCCACGATGTCGGTGATCGGCTCCAGGGCCTCCTGGCTCTGCCACAGCGGGACCTGGTCGTTGCCGATCTCCGTCACGTCAGGCCCGGTGCCGCCCGCGGCCGCGGCCGTGAACTTGTCGTTGACCTGCGGCCAGGGGATCCACTCGACGTTCACCTTGGCGCCGGTCTCCTTCTCGAACTCGGCGACCAGCTCGTCGGTGTACTTCTGGGCGGCGGGGTTGGTGTCCCCGAGGCGCCAGAACGTCAGCGTCTTGCCTGCGTACTTGGGGCCGCTGCTGGCGGGTGCGGCGGCGCTGGGTGAGGACGAGGGGGTCTCGCTCGAGCCACAGGCGGCCAGACCCAGGGCCAGCGCGGCCGTGCTGACCGTAGCGGCTGTGATCTTCGCGATCCTCACAGGGTTCTCCCTTCCCGGGTGCCGGCCCACGGTCCGCACCAGGCTGATCGTCAAATGTCGAACAACGCTGCTAAACTAACAAGAAACTTTCTTAAAAGAAACGCCCGTTAGCCATTCGTGACGAGAGGGGTGCGGTAATGAGTCGAAGCCCGGGAGTCCCCCGGCTGCTGCGCCGGTTGAACGATCGCGCGGCACTCGAACTCCTCCTGACGGACGGCCCGCTCACCCGGGCCGAACTGGGGGAACAGACCGGGCTCTCCAAGGTAACCGCAGGTCAGCTGCTTGCTCGCCTGGAGGAGCGGGGGCTGGTCGAGGTCGCGGGGGAGCGCGCCGGGGGCAGGGGGCCGCACGCCGCCCTGTACGCCGTCGTTCCCTCCAGCGCGTACGTCGCCGGGCTCGAGGTCCTGCCCGACAGCCTCAAGGTCGCTGTGGCGGACATCACAGGCAGGGTGGTCGTCGAGATCACGCTCAACCCGTCCGACGGCCGCGACCCGGTCAAGGCGGTCCACGAGGCGGTGCAGCGCGCCTGCGACACGGCGAACGTCAGCCTGTCGCGGCTGCGCGCGTTCGTCATCGGCACCAGGGGCGTGGTCGACCCGGTCACGGGCGACGTGCGCTGGTCGTACGACCTGCCGGACTGGCACGTCGGCGTGCTGGCCAGCCTGCGCGAGACGCTCGGCGCGTCCGTCACCATCGAGAACGACGTCAACCTGGTCGCGCTCGCCGAGCACAAGTACGGCGCCGCCGTCGGCCATGACGACTTCGTGGTGATCTGGGCCGGCATGGGCCAGGGCCTCGGCGTGATGCTGGGCGGCAGGCTGCACCGGGGCATCAGCGGGGGAGCCGGCGAGATCGGCTGGCTGCCGGTCCCCGGCGAGCCGCTGCCGACGGACGTCTCGGAGCCGCAGTCGGGCTCGTACCAGCGCCTGGTGGGCCATGACGCGCTGCGCGGCCTGGCCGACCGGCACGGCGTGACCGGCAGGACGGTGCCCGACCTGGTGCGCGTCGGGGGCGAGGACTATCTGGACGAGGTGGCAGGTCGGCTGGCCGTGGGCGCGGCGGCGGTGACCGTTGTGCTCGATCCCGGGCTGATCGTGCTCAGCGGCGACGTCGGCCGGGCGGGCGGCGCGCGGCTGGCCGCCAAGGTGCAGGAGGCGGTGGCCCGCCTCTGCCCCAGCCGGCCCACCGTGGTGACGACCCAGGTCGCGGGCAACCCCGTGCTGCGCGGGGCTCTCGTGGCCGCTCTCGAGCAGGCCCGGGAGCAGGTTTTCTCCGACACTGTGTGAGAATTTCTGCTCATGTGGCAGTCCCCCAACGATGTCGTGCTCATCTCCGACCCCAGGGTGACCGCGCTTCCCGTGCGCGAGTGCGGCGAGCCGCTGGCCGACGTGCGCGGGCGGCTGCGCGTCGACCAGCGGATGGCCGACGACGAGGGCGCGTACGCGCATCTGCGCTCCGGCCTGCTCGACCGGCTGGAGCGGGCCGATCGTTCGCTGCCCGGCGGGTTCCACCTGCTGATCGTCGAGGGCTACCGGCCCATCGCCACCCAGCGGCAGATCTTCGAGGCGTACCGGGCAGAGCTCCACACCACATTCCCCGAAATTTCTCCCGACGAGTCATATATCGCGGCGAGTCGGTACGTGTCCCCGGTCGAGGTCGCCCCCCACACCGCCGGCGCCGCCGTGGACCTGACCCTGTGCGACCCCGACGGCGTCGAGTACGACATGGGCACCCAGGTCAACGACAACCCGGAGCAGAGCGACGGCGCCTGCTATACGGCCGCCCCCAATATCTCCGCCGACGCCCGCGCCCACCGCAAGCTCCTCGCCGCCGCCCTGGAGCCTGTGGGCCTGGTCAACTACCCCACCGAGTGGTGGCACTGGTCGTACGGCGATCGTTACTGGGCCATGTCCACCGGATTTCCCCACGCCCACTACGGCCCCCTCTAAACAACCGTTTGCTTGACGGGTTTTCCTCGGGGCGCGCGCCGGGCACAACCTTCAGTCGGAGGGTTTTGGACTCCCAGCGAGGTGTGGGCATGGTTCCGTTGATCGGGATCGAAGAGGAATACCTCGTAGTCGATCCCCGCACCCGCCACGTGGCTCCCCGAGCGGCCGATGTCCTGGCCGCGGCGACGGATGTGCTCGACGTGGTGCAAGAAATCACGCGTTTCCAGGTGGAGGCGCGCACGCCGCCCTCCGCCGACCTCGGCGCGCTCGGCTCGCAACTGCGTTCCGCGCGGCAGGAGGTGGCGGCCGCGGCCCGCTCATGCGGGCTGGCCGTCGTCGCGAGCGGCATCCCCGTGCTGGGGAACGTCATGCCGCCGCCGCTCACCGACGACGATCGCTATCACCAAGGGAGGACGCTCTATCGCGCACTTCATGACGAGATCAGCATCTGCGCCCTGCACGTGCACGTGGACGTGCCCGACGAGGAGCACGCCGTCTACGTCGGCAACCACCTGCGTCCCTGGCTGCCCACGCTGATCGCGCTGGCCGCCAACTCGCCGTTCTTCGTGGGCCGCGACACCGGCTACGCGTCCTGGCGGGTGATCAGCTGGGGCCGCTGGCCGGTGTCCGGCGCGCCGCCGTACTTCCCGTCGTTCGGCGACTACGAGCTGGCGGTGCGGGCGCTCACGGACTCGGGCGTGCTGCTCGACGCCAAGACGGTCTACTGGGACGCCCGGCCGTCGTCCCGGCTGCCCACGGTCGAGATCAGGGTGGCCGACGTGCCGCTCGACGTGAGCGACAGTCTCACCCTGATCGGGCTCATCCGCGCGCTGGTGGTGACCGCGCTGGCCGCGGTGGAGCGGGGTGACCGGGGGCTGCCGATCCCGGCCGAGGTGCTGCGCGCCGCCTACTGGCGCGCAGCCCGCTACGGGCTGACGGGCGACAGCATGGACGTGCGGCACGGCACCCTCGTGCCGGCGCCGGTGATGGCGGGCCGACTCCTGGAGCATGTACGCCCGGCGCTGGCGGAGGCCGGCGACCTGACGTTCGTCCAGGAGGGGCTGGACCGGTTGCTGAGCAAGGGCTCGGGAGCCATGCGCCAGCGCCGGGTGCACGCCAGGGGCCACGATCTGGCCGACGTGGTGGACGACCTCATCGAGGCCACCGTCGCATGACCACGCCGTCTAACGCAGGGCCAGCGCCACGGCCACACCCAGGCCGAACGCGACAACGACGCCGCGCAGGACCTTGGCCGACATGAGTTTGGCCAGACGCGTGCCCAGGAACCCGCCGGCCAGGCTGGCCGGCGCGATCACCGCCACGGCGTGCCACTGCACGGGACCGAACAGGGAGAACGCCACGACCGACACCGTGCTGATCACCAGCGCGAGGGTGGCCCGCACGGCGTTCACCCGGTGCAGGTTGTCGTGCAGGAACATGCCGAGCACCGTCAGGAGGAGTACCCCCATGCCGCCGTTGAAGTAGGCGCCGTAACAGCCGCCGAGGAAGACCCCGGCGTACACCAGTTTGCTGGGCGGCCCGTCGGCCTCGCCGCCGAAGAGCCTGCGCAGCCACGGCTGGGCCAGCAGCGCCAGGCTGGCGAAGGCCACCAGCCACGGCACCAGCGACTCGAACAGCCGGCCGGGCGTGAGCAGCAGCAGCGCGCTGCCCACGCCCGCGCCCAGCACGGTCGTGATCGACAACGCCGTCGCCCGGCGCCGCTGGCCGCGCAGCTCGGCCCGGTAGCCGAGCACGCCGCCCAGGTAGCCGGGCCACAGCGCCACCGCGTTGGTCACGGACGCGGTCAGACTCGGATAACCCAGCGCCAGCAGCGCGGGGAACGAGATGAGCGTGCCGCCGCCCGCCAGCGCGTTCACCACACCGGCCAGCAGACCGGCGGCCAGCATGAACAGGAGATCCGTCATCGGCCGACTGCGTAGCCCTGGGCGCCGCGCGGGTTGGCGGCGGCCTTGAGGAACCCGCCGTCACGGGCGACGGCGCTGAGCCTGCCGAGCGTCCACGGGCCCTGCACCTCGACCTCGTGCCCGCGCCGCCGCAGCTCCGCTGTCACGCCCGCGTCCACCCGGTCCTCGATGTGCAGCACGCCGGGACGGGAGCCGCGCGGGAAGAACGAGCTGGGGAAGTGCTCGGAGTGGAACATGGGGGCGTCGATGGCCTCCTGCAGGTTGAGCCCGCCGTGGACGACCGCGAGGAAGAAGTTCAGGCTCCACTGGTCCTGCTGGTCGCCGCCGGGGGTGCCGAACGCCAGCCACGGCCTGCCGTCCCGGAGCGCGAACGACGGCGTCAGCGTGGTACGCGGGCGCGTGCCGGGGCGCAGCGAGGCGGGCAGCCCCTCCTGCAGCCAGAACATCTGCGCCCTGGTGCCCAGGCAGAAGCCCAGCTCGGGGACCGTGGGGGAGCTCTGCAGCCAGCCGCCGCTGGGGGTGGCGGAGACCATGTTGCCGTACCGGTCCACGACGTCGAGGTGGCAGGTGTCACCCTTCACCGTGCCGTCGCGGGCCACGGTCGGCTCGCCGACACCCTGCGGGGAGCGGGCGCCGGAGACGCCGGGGGCGTCGCTCGCCGTGCCGGGCGCGGGGTAGTCGGGCAGCCTGGGCGCGCGGCCGCCGGGGGAGCCGGGCCGCAGTTCGAAGCTGGCCTGCGCGCCGACGAGCTTGCGCCGCTCGGCGTTGTAGGCCTCGCCGAGCAGGTCGGACACGGGGACGTCGGTGTCGCCGTACCAGGCCTCGCGGTCGGCGAAGGCGAGCTTGGCGGCCTCCGTCACCGTGTGCACGTAGTCGGCGCCGAGGAACTCCATCCCGTCCAGGTCGAAGCCCCGCAGCAGCGCGAGCTGCTGCAGGAACACCGGACCCTGCCCCCACGGCCGCGTCTTGTAGACGGTGTGGCCGTGATAGTCGAAGGCGAGCGGCTCCTCGACCGTCGCCGACCACCGGGCCAGGTCGTCGCCGGTGAGCAGCCCGCCGTGCGCCTCGCCGCTGCTGTCGAGCCAGGCCGTCTTGGCGCAGAACTCGGCGATCGCCTCGGCTACGAACCCCTCATACCAGGCGCGGCGGGCGGCGGCGAGCTGCCCCTCGCGGGTGCTCGACGCGGCCTCGGCCTCGGCGACCACCCGCCGGTAGGTGGCCGCCAGCACCGGGTTGGCCAGCTTCGACCCGGCCGCCGGGACCCGGCCACCGGGCAGCCAGGTCGCCGCCGACGTCGGCCAGTCGCCGGTGAACAGCCCTTCGACCGACTCGATCGTGGCCGCGATGCGCTCCAGCACCGGCACCCCGTGCTCGGCGTAGTGGATCGCGGGGGCCAGCACGTCGGCCAGCGACCAGGTGCCCCAGCGCTCCAGCATGAGCATCCAGCCGCCGAACGCCCCCGGCACGGTGGCCGCCAGCAGCCCCGTGCCGGGCACGATGTCCAGGCCCAGCCCGGTGTAGCGCTCGATGGTGGCCGCGGCGGGCGCGACGCCCTGCCCGCACACCACGGACACCTTCTGCTCGTCCTCGCTCCACAGCAGGATCGGCACCTCGCCGCCGGGGCCGTTCAGATGCGGCTCGGCGACCTGGAGCACGAACCCGGCGGCCACCGCCGCGTCGAAGGCGTTCCCGCCGCGTTCCAGCACGCCCATGCCGGTGGCCGAGGCCAGCCAGTGCGTGCTGGCGACCATGCCGAAGTCACCCGTCAGCTCGGGCCTGGTGGTGAACAAGATCTCTCCTTCTACAGATTGGCGGCCGCGTCGGGGACGCGGTCCGCCGTGACAAGGTGACACGCGGCCGGATGACCGTTGCCGCGGGGGTCCTGAAGCAAGGGCTCCTCGGTACGGCAGGCGTCGTACGCCAGCGGGCACCGCGTGTGGAACCGGCACCCGGACGGCGGATCGACCGGGCTGGGGACGTCCCCGCCGAGCACGATCCGGCGCCGCTCCCGCTGCCGGACCGGATCGGGCACCGGCGCCGCCGACAGCAGGGCCTGCGTGTACGGGTGCCGCGGCGCGGCGAAGATCTCGGCCGTCGGGCCGGATTCGACGATCTTGCCCAGGTACATGACGGCGATCCGGTCGGCGAGAAACTCCACCACCGACAGGTCATGCGTGATGAACAGGCACGAGAACCCCATGTCCCGCTGCAGGTCCGTGATCAGGTTGAGCACCGACGCCTGCACCGACACGTCCAGCGCCGACACCGGCTCGTCCGCCACGACCAGCCTGGGCTCCAGGACCAGCGCCCTGGCCAGCCCCACCCGCTGCCGCTGCCCGCCGGACAGCTCGTGCGGGAACCGGGAACGCATCTCCTGCCGCAGCCCCACCTTCTCCAGCATGGCGGACACGCGTCCGGAGACCTCACGCCGGTCGGCCACCTTGTGCCGCAGGAGCGGCTCGGCGACGATCTGCCCGATCGTGAAGCGCGGGTTGAGCGAGGAGTAGGGGTCCTGGAAGACCATGTGGACGTCCCTGCGCAGCGGGCGCATGGCCCGGCGCGACAGGTGCGTGATGTCGCGGCCGGCCAGCTCGATGGCCCCCGAGGTGGGCTCGGTCAGGCGCAGCACGCACTTGCCGACCGTGGACTTGCCGCTGCCCGACTCGCCGACCAGGCCGAGCACCTCGCCCTGGTCGATCTCCAGCGACAGGCCGTCCACGGCGCGTACCGGGCCGTAGTGCTTGACCAGGTTGTCGATCCGCAGGATCACTGCTTGCCTCCCGGGTGGAAACAGGCCGCCAGATGGCCGTCCGCGTGCCGCTCGAGCGGGGGTCTGGACGCGCGGCAGTCGTCCTGGGCGCGCGGGCAGCGGGCCTGGAACGCGCACTCCTCGGGATCCGACAGCGGCGAGGGCACCATGCCGGGGATCTCGGCCAGGCGGCCGTCGACCGCCGCGGACGGGAGCGCGTTCATCAGGCCCAGCGTGTACGGGTGCCGCGGGTTCGCGAACAACTCGGTCACCGGAGCCTGCTCGACGGCGCGGCCGGCGTACATGACCACGGCCCGGTCGGCGATGTCGGCCACCACCCCGAGGTCGTGCGTGATGAGGATGATCGCCGTGCCGAGCCGGTCGCGCAGGTCGCGGAAGACGTCCAGCACGCCCGCCTGGATCGTCACGTCGAGCGCCGTGGTGGGCTCGTCGGCGATCAGCACCCGGGGCGAGCAGGCCACCGCGATCGCGATCATCACGCGCTGGCGCATGCCGCCGGAGAGCTGGTGCGGATATTCCTTCATGCGGCGCTGGGGCGCCGGGATGCCGACCAGCTCCAGCAGCTCGACGGCGCGGCTCCTGGCGGCCTGGCGAGAGAGGCGCTCGTGCCTGCGCAGCACCTCGACGATCTGGTATCCGACGCTGAACGACGGGTTCAGCGAGGTCATCGGCTCCTGGAAGACGACCGACACGTCCTTGCCGCGTACGTGCCGCAGCTCAGCCTCGGGGAGCGTGGTGAGCTCGCGCCCGTCCAGCTTGACCGAGCCGGACAGCCTGGTCGTGTCGGGCGGCAGCAGCCTGGGCACCGACATCGCGGTGACCGACTTGCCGCAGCCGGACTCGCCGCACAGCGCCAGGATCTCGCCCTCGTCCAGCGTGAGCGAGATGTCCCTGACCGCCTGCACCAGGCCGTCCTCGGTGTCGAAGCCGACCCTCAGGTCGGTGATCTCCAGCAGGCTCATCGGCCGCTCCTCGGGTCCAGGACGTCCCGCAGCCCGTCGCCCAGCAGGTTGAAGCCGAGGGTGGCCAGCGCGATCATGATCCCCGGCCAGACGGCCAGCCAGGGCGCGTCGCTCAGATACTGCTGCGCGGTCGTCAGCATCACGCCCCACGAGGGTGTGGGCGGCTGCACTCCCAGCCCCAGGAACGACAGCGTCGCCTCGCCGATGATCGCCCCCGGGATCGCCACGGTGGCCTGCACGATGAGCGGGTTGAGGCAGTTGGGGAGCACGTAACGGAAGATGAGGTGCCCGTCGCCCGCGCCGTCGGCGACGGCCGCGGCCACGTAGTCCATCTCCCTGACCGCCAACACCTCGCCACGGGTGATCCTGATGACGGCGGGCAGCTGCGAGAAGCCCAGCGCGAACACCACGCCCTTCAGCGAGGGCCCGATGATCGCCGCCAGACCCACCGCGAACACCAGGAACGGAAACGCCAGCGTCACGTCCACCAGCCGCATCACGACCGGGTCGAGCCAGCGCCGGTAGAACCCGGCGACCAGGCCGATCGGGATGCCCACGACCATCGCCAGCAGCGTGGAGAGCACCCCGGCCTGCAGCGACACCTGCGCACCGTGCGCGATCCTGGCGAACGCGTCGCGGCCCAGGTCGTCGGTGCCCATCGGGTGCGCGCCCGACGGGGCCGCGAGCGTGGCCAGATAGTCCTGCGCGGCGGGGTCGCCGGTCACCAGCGGCCCGATCAGCGCCAGCAGCACGAACGCGACCACCAGCACCAGCCCGGCCATCGGCATCGGGCGCCTCTTGAAACGCCGCCACAGCCTAGTCATTCGCGCCCCCCGACAGCCTGATCCGGGGGTTGAGGAACGCGTACACGATGTCGACCAGCAGGTTGACCAGCACGTACCCGATGACCGTGACCAGCACGACGGCCTGGATGACGGGGTAGTTCCTGGTCAGCACCGCGTCCACGGTCAGCTTGCCGAACCCGGGGATCACGAAGATCTGCTCGGTCACCACCGCGCCGCTGATCAGCGCGCCGAGTTGGAGGCCGAGCACGGTGACCACGGTCGTCAGGCTGTTGCGCAGCGCGTGCGCGCCCACGACCTTGACCTCGGACAGGCCCTTCGACCTGGCGGTCCTGACGTAGTCGGCCGACAGCGCCCCGAGCATCGCCGAGCGGGTCTGCCGCATGAGGATGGCGGCGAAGCCGGTGCCGAGCACGAGGGCGGGCAGGATCATGCGCTGGAGGTTCTGGCCGGGGTCCTGGGTGAAGGGGACGTACCCGGAGGCGGGCAGGAGCCGCCAGGTGACCGCGAACAGCAGGATGCCGAGCAGGCCGAGCCAGAAGTGCGGCACCGACAGCCCGGCCAGGCCGAACCCGGTGGCCACATAGTCGGCGAGCCGGCCGCGCCGGATGGCCGCGACGATGCCCGCGCCCACGCCGACGATGATCGCGACCAGCATGGCCAGGGCCGACAGCTCCAGCGTCACCGGCAGCCGCTCGGCGATGATGTCGATCACCGGGAGCTGGTCCTGCGTGGAACGGCCGAAATTGCCGGTCAGCATCTGGCCGACGTAGTCGAGGTACTGGGCGGGCAGCGGCTTGTCCAGGCCGAACTCGTGCCGGATGGCCTCGATCACGGCAGGCGAGGCCTCCTCGCCCGCCATGACCGTGGCCGGGTCCCCGGGCAGCGCCCTGACCCCGAGGAAGATCAGGACGCTGGCCAGGAACAGCACGATCACGGCCGATCCGCAGCGCCGGAGGATGAACCAGAGCATTACGCGGTGAACCCGGCGGTGACGAAGCGCGGCAGGCCGTCCTTGAAGTACTGGACGCCGGCCACGTTCTTGCTCATGCCCAGGTAGTACTTGTTGTGGTACAGGTACAGGACGCCCCGCACCTCGGCGGCCCTCTTCAGGGCGCCCGCGTAGAGCTCGGCCCGCCTGGCCGGGTCGGACTCGGCGGCGGCCTGCTTGATCGGGTCGTCGATGCCCGGGTCGGACATGCCGCTGTAGTTGTTGCTGCCGCGGCTGGTGATGAGGTTCGTGAGGTTGCCGTCCGGGTCGACGCGGCCCGACCAGCCGTTCAGCAGGACGTCGAACTTGCCGGACTTGCCCTGCTCAAGGGTGCTGACGAACTCGGCGGTCTGCACGCTCACGTTGAAGCCCGCCTCCTTGGTCATCTGCTGGATGACCTGCGCCAGGCGTACGTTGGTGGCGTCGTTCGGGCTGGTCAGCGTGACCGGGACCGGTGTCTGCGCGCCGGAGGCCTGCACCAGCTGCTTGGCCTTGGCCAGGTCGCGCTTCGGGCACTGCAGGTCCTTGGCGCGGTAGGGGCTGTCCAGCGGCACGGGGAAGCAGTCCACCTCGTGCAGGCCGTTGTAGACGGTCTTGTTGATCACGTCGCGGTCGAGGGCCAGCTCGAACGCCTCCCGCAGCTGCGGGCTCTTGGCCAGCGCCGTGTTCACCGCGCCGGGCTTCTCGGTGGAGCCGCCGGCGTTGCCGGTGTTGATCGTGATGCCGTAGTAGCCGAGGCCGCCGCCGGAGACGACCTTGAGGTTGGGGTCGCTCTGGACGCCCTTGACCGTGGTGGTGGCGAGGTTGTCGCCCACCTGGACGTCGCCGGACTTCAGGTTCGCGGCCCGTACGTTCGGGTCCACGATGATTTTGTATACGAGCTTGTCGAGCTTGACCTTGGCCGCGTCGTAGTAGTCGGGCGCCTTCTCCAGCACGATCTGGCTGCCGGACGTGCGGCTCGCGAACTTGAACGGCCCGACGCAGACCGGGCTCGCGCCGAAGTTGTCACCGCCCGCGTCCAGGGCCTTGGGCGACATGATCATGCCGGCGCGGTCGGCGAGCTGTGCGGTCAGCGGCGTGAACGCCTGCGTCAGCGTGAGCTTGACCGTCGTGGGGTCGGCCACGGTGACCTTGGACACCGCCGCCAGGTCGGCCTGGCGCGCGGACTTCTCCCAGGTGCGGTGCCGGTCCAGCGACTTCTTGACCGCCTCGGCGTCGAACGCCGTGCCGTCGTTGAACTTCACGCCTTCGCGCAGCTTGATCGTCACTTCCTTGCCGTCGTCGGAGACCTCGGGCAAAGCGGTGGCCAGCTGCGGGACCAGGTTCGACTGCGCGTCGAGGTCGAAGAGCTTCTCGCACATGTTCGCGAACACCTCGCGCCCCACCAGCGTGGTCGAGATGCTCGGGTCGAGCGCGTCGGGGTCGGCGCTGAGCGCCACGTTGAGCGTGCCGCCCGCCTTGACCGGCCGGTTGTCGGCCGAGGCGTCGGCTATGGAGGGAGGGGCCGCGGGGGTGCCGCTCGATCCGCCTCCGCCGCACGCTGCCAGGGCAAGGGGGAGAACGGCGAGCGCCGCGACGAGCCTGGGGGACGGTCTCATGGGGCCTCCGTTGAAAGGTTTAGGAGACTGTATACAAGACCTCACATTTCACTGGTGTTTCCTGACTCTGTGTTGTTATCTGAGTGTTTTCTAATCGTTCGGGGGATTTGTCCTACGGATCGCGGCCAGGAACGACCGCCTGGCCGCGGCCACGTGCGCGATGGCCCTCGCCTGCGCCTCGTCCTCGTCACCTGCGGCGATGGCCTCGCACAGGCTCAGGTGCTCGCTCCAGGAGTGCGGCCCGCGGGCGGCCGCGGTCTGGCTGAAGACCCACTGCGCCCGCAGGAGCATGGGCTTCATCATCAGGCTGAGGTACGAGTTGCCCGCCGCCTCGCCGACGGCCAGGTGGAAGGCCGTGTTGAGATCGGCCACCTCCTCCAGGCGCCCGTTCTCCACGGCCTCCTTGGCCTGCTCCAGCACCCGGCGCAGCCGCTCGGCGGACTCGGGGGTGCGCTTGCGCGCGGCCAGCCGCGCCGCCAGACCCTCGACCGCCATGCGCACGTCGAACAGCTCCTCGCCCTCGGCCGCCGACAGCCGCGCGACGGTGGCGCCGAGCCGGGGCACGACCTCGACGAAACCCTCGGCGTCCAGCACCCGGATGGACTCGCGCACGGGGTTGCGCGAGACGCCGAGCAGCGCGGCCAGCCGGTCCTCGACCAGCCGCTCACCCTGGGCGAGCTCGCCGGAGAGTATGCGTCGCCGCAGCTCCTTGGTGACCTCGTCGCGCAAGGTCCGATGGGCCGCGCCCAGCGTCAAATCAGTCATGAGGCGACAATCGTATACAGCACCCCAACTCCCCCAATCCAGACGCCACCCCCTCCGCCCCCAGCTCACTCCACCTCCCGCTTCCGGCCTCCCGCTTCCGGCCTCCCGCTTCCGGTCTCCCGCTTCCGGTCTCCCGCTTTTGGCCCCGGCCGCCGCGCCTCGGTCCTCGCTTCGCTGGCAGCCGCGGCCCCAGCGCGCGGGTCGCCGCCTCTCCGCTCCCCATCAGGCGAGCCGCGCCGCCGCCACCACAACAGCCGCCCCGCCGCCCGCCGCCCCGCCACCCCCCGGCCGCCTCCGGCCTCGCGCCACCGATCCGCGCGCTTGCGGCCCCCGACCCCGCGCCTCCGGCTTCCGTACTTCCGGTACCTCGGCCGGTGCCGCGCAGAGCAGCATGAGGCGCGGTCGTGCCGCAGGGACTCAGGCGCGCAGGCGCAACCCTCGGGGTGTGGGGTGGAAACCGGCCGCCTCCAGGGCCGCCGCCAGCGGCGACTCGACGATGGCCGTGCCGTCGGCCCGCTCCACGGTCAACTTCCCGAGCGCCCCGTCCCGCACGGCGAGCGCGAGGGCGTCGACGGCGGGCTGCAGCCGGTCGTCGTCGGCGAACGACAGCAGCGTCTTGCCGCCCCGTTCGACGTAGAGCACCAGGTGCCCGTCCACGAGCACGACCAGCGAACCGGCCTTCCGGCCGGGCTTGTGCCCGAGTTCGCCGGGGTGCTGCGGCCAGGGGAGCGCGGCGCCGTACGGGCTGGCCGGGTCGGCGGAGGCCAGCACCACGGCCCGCCGGCCGCCACCGGTCCCCGCGTCGGGACCCGGACCGCCGGTAGGGGCGAGGCCGGGCGCCATGGCGCGCATCCGGTCGACCGCTCCCGGCAGGGCGAACTGCGCGCCCCCGAGGCTCTCGACGAAGTAGCCCCGGCGGCAGCGCCCGCTCTCCTCATATGCCCGCAAGACCTGATATATGGGCGTAAATCCCCCGGGGAGTCGTTCCGAGGTCACCGCGCCCCGGGTCACCACGCCGTGCCGTTCCAGCAGTACGTCGGCCTGCGCGTGCGCCCGCTGGGTGGCGTCGGCGGCGGGCGCGGGCAGCAGCCACCACCGGCCGCCCACCGTGGGCGGTCCGCTCCTGCTCGGCAGCACGGCCCGGCGCCGCCGCGTGGTGGCGGGCCGGTGCGCGGGACGGCCGGTGCCGAGCGTGGCCCGCAGCGGCGCCAGCGTGTCGCCGGAGATCCGCCCCGCCCACACCAGATCCCACAGCGCCGCCGCCAGGGTGGCGTCGTCCAGGGACCCGAGCTGGTCGGAGATGCCGCGGAAGAACAGCGCGCCGCCCCCGCCCAGCAGCTCCAGCACGCGCTCGTGCAGAGGGGTCATCGTGATCTCGGCGGGCTCGGGCATCAGCAGCGGCGCGGTGTCGGCGTAGTAGAGCGACACCCACCCGTCGCCGCCGGGCAGCGAGCCCTGCCCCGCCCACATCACCTCGCCCGACGAGGTCAGCTCGTCGAGCAGCGCCGGATGGTAGCCGGGCACCCGCGCGGGCAGCACCAGCGTCTCCAGCGCGGAGGCGGGCACGGCGGCCCCCTGGAGTTGTTCGATCGAGCGGACCAGCGCGTCCATGGCCCGGGCCGCCTCGCTCGCGCCCCGGCCGCCGGCGGGCCCCGCGGCGCCCGAGCCGGTGATGCCGTGCCAGGCGGGCAGGAAGCGGGCCAGGGTCTCCGGCGCGACCGGCTCGACCTCCTTGCGCAGCCGGGCCAGCGACCTGCGGCGCAGCATCCGCAGCACGCCGGCGTCGCACCACTCCTCGCCCCGCCCGCCGGGCCGGAACTCCCCGTTCACGACCCGCCCGGACGCGGCCAGCCGGCGCAACGCGTCCGTCACCACGGCCACGCCCAGCCCGAACCGGGCCGCGGCCGAGCCCGCGTGGAAGGGCCCGCGGGCGCGGGCGTGCCGCGCCACCAGGTCGGCCAGCGGATCGGCCACCGGCTCCAGGAACACGTGGGGCACCCCGACCGGCAGCGGCACGCCCAGCGCGTCACGCATGCGGGCCGCGTCCTCGATGGCCGCCCACTGCTCCTCGCCGGCGAGGCGTACCCGGATGGCCCGGCGCGAACGTTCGAGCTCCTGCAGCCAGGCCGGGTCGCCGCCGCGCACGCTCACGTCGGGCGCGAGCAGCGGCCCGTGGGAGCGCAGCAGGTCGGCGAGGTCCTCCAGGTCGCGCAGCGGCCGGTCGAGCCTGGCCAGCTCGCGCTCGGTGTCGGAGATCACGTCGGGGTCGAGCAGCTCGCGCAGGTCGGCCTGGCCCAGCAGCTCGGCCAGCAGCGTGGTGTCCAGCGCCAGCGCCTGGGCGCGCCGCTCGGCCAGGGGCGCGTCGCCCTCGTACATGAACGCGCCCACGTAATGGAACAGCAGCGACGCCGCGAACGGCGAGGCCTGCGAGGTCTCCACCTCCACCAGCCGCACCCGGCGTGCGACGATGTCACGCATGAGCTGGACGAGCCCCGGCACGTCGAAGACGTCCTGCAGGCATTCGCGCATGGTCTCCAGAACGATCGGGAACGAGGCGTACTGCGAGGCCACGCCCAGCAGGTGGGCGGCGCGCTGCCGCTGCTGCCACAGGGGGCTGCGCTTGCCCGGCGTGCGGCGCGGCAGCAGCAGCGCCCGCCCCGCGCACTCCCTGAACCGGGAGGCGAACATGGCCGACCCGCCCAGCTCCTCCGTGACGATCTGCTCGATCTCCTCGGCGTCGAACGCGGCCACGTCGGTCGGCGGCTCGGCCAGCGTGTCGGGAATGCGCAGCACGATGCCGTCGTCGGAGTGGACCGCCTGCACGTCGATGCCGTAGCGCTCGCGCAGGCGCCGGTTGATCGCCAGCGCCCACGGGGCGTGCACCCGCGCGCCGTAGGGGGAGTGGATGACCACGCGCCAGTCGCCGAGCTCGTCGTGGAAACGCTCGACGAGGAGGGTGCGGTCGTCGGGGACGTAGCCGGTGGCCTCGCGCTGCTCGTGGAGGTAGGCCAGCAGGTTTCCCGAGGCGAACTCGTCGAGCCCCGCCTCCCGCATGCGCTCGGTCGAGCCGTTCTTGGCCTGCTCGCGCAGGAACTGCCCGATCGCCCTGCCCAGCTCGGCCGGGCGTCCAGGGGCGTCGCCGTGCCAGAACGGCAGCTTGCCCGGCTGGCCCGGCGCGGGCGAGACGAGCACCCGGTCGGCCGTGATGTCCTCGATCCGCCAGGACGAGGCGCCCAGTACGAACACGTCGCCCACGCGCGACTCGTAGACCATCTCCTCGTCCAGCTCGCCCACCCGGGAGGCCTTCTCGCCCACCAGGAAGACGCCGAACAGGCCGCGGTCGGGGATCGTGCCGCCGTTGGTGACCGCCAGCCGCTGCGCGCCCGGACGGCCCTGCAGGGTGCCGGTGACCCGGTCCCACACGATGCGCGGACGCAGCTCGGCGAACTCCTCGCTCGGATAGCGCCCGGCCAGCATGTCGAGCGTGGCCTCCAAGGCGGTCCTGGGCAGCGTGGCGTAGGGGGCGGCCCGCTTGACCACGGACTCCAGCTCGTCGACCGTCCACTCGTCGAGCGCGGTCATCGCCACGATCTGCTGCGCCAGCACGTCGAGCGGGTTACGCGGATAGCGCAGCTCCTCGATCTGGCCGCTCTTCATCCGCTCGGCCACCACGGCCGTCTGCACCAGGTCGCCCCGGTACTTCGGGAAGATCACACCCTTGGACACCGCGCCGACCTGGTGGCCGGCCCGGCCGATGCGCTGCAGCCCGCTGGCCACGCTCGGCGGCGCCTCCACGCACGCGACCAGGTCGACCGCGCCCATGTCGATGCCCAGCTCCAGGCTGGAGGTGGCGACCACGGCGGGCAGTCGGCCCGACTTGAGTGCCTCCTCGATCTGCGCGCGCTCCTCCTTGGAGACCGAGCCGTGGTGCGCGCGTACGATCTCGGTCACCACACCCTTGCTCGCCCCGGCCTGCGCCATCATGTCGGCGGGCATCCGCTGGGGCGTCGGCGGCGATGGGGGCGTCTCCCAGATGGAGAGGTCGATGGCCTCGACCCCGCCGCCCTCCCGCTCGTAGGCGAGCTCGTTGAGGCGGGTGCACAGCCGCTCGGCCAGCCGCCGCGAGTTGGCGAAGACGATCGTCGAGCTGTGCGCCCCGATCAGGTCGAACAGCCGGTCCTCCACATGGGGCCAGATCGACCGGTTGCCCGGCTCAGGGACGAACTCTTCCCCGCCCTCCGGCTGCGGGCGGCCCTCCATCTCCGTCATGTCCTCGACCGGGACGACGACCTCGACCTCGATCCGCTTCTCCGACGGCGGCTGCACGACCGTGGCCGGTCGCGTGCCGCCCAGGAACGCCGCCACCTCGCTCACCGGCCGCACCGTCGCCGACAGCCCGATCCGCTGCGCCGGCCTGTCGAGCAGCGCGTCGAGCCGCTCCAGGCTGAGGGCCAGATGAGCGCCGCGCTTGGTGGCCGCGACCGCGTGGACCTCGTCCACGATCACCGTCTCCACGCCCCGCAACGCCTCGCGCGCCTGGCTGGTGAGCAGCAGGAACAGCGACTCCGGCGTCGTGATCAGGATGTCGGACGGCTTGGCGGCGTAGCGCCTGCGGTCCTCCGACGGGGTGTCGCCCGAGCGGATCGCCACCGAGATCTCCGGCACCGGCAGCCCGAGCCGGCGCGCCGTCTGCTTGAGCCCGGCCAGCGGCGCGCGCAGGTTGCGCTCGACGTCCACGGCCAGGGCCTTCAGCGGCGACACGTAGAGCACCCGCGTGCCCTTCGGGCTGCCTGCGCGCACGTCGGCGGCTGCCTCGGTCGCAGCGGGCGCGTGCGGGGCGGGCTCGTGCGGGGCGGCCCCGGTCTTGGGTGTGGCGGGCGCGTGCGGGGCGGGCTCGGTGTTGGGTGTGGCGGGCGCGTGCGGGGCGGGCTCGGTGTTGGGTGTGGCGGGCGCGTGCGGGGCGGCCCCGGCCTCGGGTGCGGCGGCGGGCCCGGTCTTCTCGAACGCCAGCCTGTCGAGCGACCACAGGAAAGCCGCCAGCGTCTTGCCCGACCCGGTGGGCGCGACGACCAGGGTGTTGTCGCCGCGCGAGATCGACTCCCACGCCCCCTCCTGGGCGGCCGTGGGAGCTTGGAAGGCTCCGGTGAACCATTGCCTGGTCACCTGGCTGAACTGGTCTAGCGAGCTCACCAGCACATATTGCCTCGCGCCACCGACAGAAAACGCATTTGGCTCCCCGGCGGGCGGTTGAGCGGGGGCCCTGGCGGACATACAGCGACCGTGACCATTGACTATGCGGCCATCGAAACCCGCCGAGCGGAGATGAGGCGGCGCTACGTCTTAGCGCACCGGCCATCGAGCAGCGCCCGGGGCCTGCACCACATGGCCCTGCTCTCGTCGGACGTGGAACGCACCATCAAGTTCTACCAGGAACTCCTGGAGTTCCCGCTCACGGAGATCATCGAGAACCGCGACTACAAGGGCTCCAACCACTTCTTCTTCGACATCGGCAACGGCAACCTGCTCGCGTTCTTCGACTTCCCCGGCCTCGACCTCGGGCCGTACCAGGAGGTGCTGGGAGGGCTGCACCACGTCGCGATCTCCGTCGACCCCGCCACGTGGGAGCGGCTGCGCGGAAAGCTGGAGATGGCCGGCGTGCCGCACCAGATAGAGAGCGGCGCCTCCATTTACTTCAAGGACCCCGATGGCGCCCGGCTGGAGCTGCTCGCCGACCATCTCGGTGAGATGTACGGCTCGCGTGTGCTGTGACCGCGGATCCGCCCTAGCGCCGCGACGCCCTGCGCGTACGCGGCTTGCCCGCACGGGGCTGCTGCCTGATGCCCGTGTGCCTTTCTGATCGCTCAGACCTCTCCTTCTGTACGGCGAGGCGCAGCGTGTGCAGTAATCGGCGGCGTCTGGCCCTGTGGGCCTTGGTCTCGGCTGTCTTCGGTGGCGAAGACTTGTGGGTCTTTGGCATGCGGATGTCCTACCCACACCCCGGGCGATTCCATACTTGAACCCATGCGCCTGACGGAGTTCTGGAGACGGATGAACGCTCACTTCGGCGACACCTACGCCGAGTCGTGGGCCCGCGACTACGTGCTCGCGCCGCTGGGCGGGCGCACCGTCATGCAGGCGCTGGCCGACGGGGAGAGCGCCAAGACCGTCTGGCGCGCGGTCTGCCAGGTGGAGGACGTCTCACCCAAGCTCCGCTAGCCGCGGCGGCTTCAGGGCTGCGACAGGTCCAGGGCCTGCCGCAACGCGGCGGCCGTGAGCTCCAGCTCCTCCACACTGCCCTGCCCTCCGGGCGACCACAGGAACGTCCATCCACGGTGTGACGGGGTGGCGAAAATGATCGTCTGACGGCCCGTACGCGGGTGCCAGACCCACAGCACCGGATCGTCGTTGCCTACCATGCGACTGACCAGGCCATGATGGGGGAGCACCTCGGCGAGTGCCTCCAGATGGGTGCGCCGTTCCCTGGTGTAGCCGCTCGACACTCGCCGCCTCCAACCTTCGGCCCCTGAAGTGAGTCTCCCCAGCTCACCGCCCAGGGAACACATTGGAGGCCAACATCGGCGGGGCCTGTTCGCGAGGCTGCGCACGCGTCCGAGATCGAACGTGAGCGCATACGGCTTGAAGAACTCGTGCGTGGACAGGCCCCCGACACGGAAGCCGAAACCGTGCTCGAACCACGCGGGGAACGCGCCGGACAACCCGGGCACCCGGCGGCGGTGCCGAGCATCTTTTCGTCATGGTCACCGGCTTGGGGGCGTCGCCCGGAGGGATCGGGATCCCGGCGGCCTCGAAGGTGGCGGGGGGTGCAGCAGATACCGGCGTCGACGAGGAACACCGTCCGGCCCAGGCCGTTCACGGTGCCGTGGGACAGCAGGAAGTGGTCGCCCACGCACCACATCGGCGCGCTGAGCCCGGCCGTTCCTGCGCACCTCTCGTCCGGGGTGATCGATCGTGGACAGGAAGCCCGCTCCATGGGTGACCCTCCCGCCGGGCGCCATGCGCCGGATCGTGTCCGGACCGGTGTGGACGCTTCCGAGGTGGGGGTCGCCCATGGCGAGGCGGTCCACGCGTCCCTGGTACGCCTTGTGGCCTCCGTTGACGGTCCTGCCGGTCGTGCAGCCCTACATGGGAAGGCGCATGCGGTCGGCGTACTCCTTGGTCAAGGGCGAACAGCGCGGACCTGCCGGGGCGAACAGTGCGCCTGTGCCGAGGAGAACAGCGCGGACGTGTCGAGGCGAACAGCGCGGGCGGGGCGCCGTTCACCGACGCCTCGACCAGGACGGCATCCGAGCTCCTCGCCCCTCCTCCGGCGGGTGATTGACGGCGACCTGCGTGTTCCTGCTGTGATCGAACAGCCGTTCGGCTACGATGGATTTCGCCCGAGCCACGCCTTCCCCGGCAGCCGCATGAAAAATGTCGGTGGCAGGCCGTAGCTTTCACTCGACTGATCGGACCACGACCCTCCAGGGGGAGTTCCCATGGCAATCAACGACCGCGAGAAGGCCCTCGAGACCGCCCTCGCTCAGATCGAGCGACAGTTCGGCAAGGGCTCCGTCATGCGTCTGGGCGATGACGCCCGAGCTCCCATCGAGGTGATCCCTACCGGGTCGATCTCCCTTGACGTGGCCCTCGGCATCGGCGGCCTGCCGCGTGGCCGCATCGTCGAGATCTACGGCCCCGAGTCCTCCGGTAAGACCACGATCGCCCTGCACGCGGTGGCCAACGCCCAGCGCGCCGGCGGCATCGCGGCGTTCATCGACGCCGAGCACGCCCTCGACCCCGAATACGCCAAGAAGCTGGGGGTCGACACCGACGCCCTGCTGGTCTCCCAGCCCGACACCGGTGAGCAGGCGCTGGAGATCGCCGACATGCTGATCAGGTCCGGCGCCGTCGACATCATCGTCATCGACTCGGTGGCCGCGCTGGTGCCCAAGGCCGAGATCGAGGGCGAGATGGGCGACAGCCACGTCGGCCTCCAGGCCCGCCTCATGTCCCAGGCCCTGCGCAAGGTCGCCGGCGCGCTCAACAGCACGGGCACCACCGCCATCTTCATCAACCAGCTCCGCGAGAAGATCGGCGTCATGTTCGGCAGCCCCGAGACCACGACCGGTGGTAAGGCGCTCAAGTTCTACGCCTCGGTCCGGATGGACATCCGCCGCATCGAGACCCTCAAGGACGGCACGGAGGCGGTCGGCAACCGCACCAGGGTCAAGGTCGTGAAGAACAAGATGGCCCCGCCCTTCCGCGTGGCCGACTTCGACATCCTCTACGGTGTGGGCATCTCCCGCGAGGGCGGCCTCATCGACATGGGTGTGGAGCACGGCTTCGTCCGCAAGTCCGGCGCCTGGTACACGTACGAGGGCGACCAGCTCGGCCAGGGCAAGGAGAACGCCCGCAACTTCCTGAAGAACCACCCCGACATGGCCAACGAGATCGAAAAGAAGATCAAGGACAAGCTGGGCGTGGGCCCTCGCCTCGACGCTCCGGCCGAAGCCGCCGCGGCCCCTGCTCCGGCCCCCGCTCCTTCCGGCCGTGGCTCGAAGTCCACCCCGAAGCCGGGTGACGTCTGATCGTCCACCCCATGAGCGACCGTGCCCCCTCCCATGAGTGACCCGAACCGGCCACAGGCGCCCCAATCCGGGGGCGCCCGGCCCGTCCCTTCCCCCTCCCGGGGCCGCGACCTGGCCCGCTCGGCCGCGGACGGCTGGCCATCGGTCGACGAGTGGCGCGAACACCGCACCCGCCAGCGCGCCTCAGCCGAGGCAGACCAGGAAGAACACCCCGACAACCCCACCGCCACAGCCGAGCAGCACGACAACCCCACCGCCACAGGGGAACAGCACGACGAGCGCACCACCACAGCCGAGCAGCAGGACGAGCGCGTCGCCACAGACAGGCAGAGCGCTGTGCATGTCGCCGTGGGCGATTCGGCTGATGTACGTGCCGCCATGGGCGGACAGAACGATGTCCGCACCGACGATCATGTGACCACCGATCTCCAGGAGGCCACAACCCCCCTTTACCGGGAACGCACCGGCAGACACCCCTTCTTCGGGGACGACACCGACGATCAGGACAGACCTCGCACCACCGCCGAGGCCCAAGCCCGATCAGACGACCAGCTCGAATCCCACACCACCGCCGACACCCAAATCGGCGCGAATGATCAGCACGAAACCCGGATCGCTCCCGAGGAGCAGGCCGTCGCGCACGCTCAGCACGGTTCGCGCACCGACGCTGAGGCGGGCCCAGACTCTGAGGCTGCCGGGCACCCTGGCGACGGTAGCTCCGCTGGCGCTGGTCCTGCCGGTGCCGACCGGGGGGACTCGGGCGGGGGACGGGCCGCCACCAGGGGCTCGCATTCCACCGACGAGACCCCACCTGCCGCGCCTGCCGACCGGGACGACGGCGGGTGGCACTCCGAGGTGCTCGCGGGAAGCAGCTGGTTCTCGGCCGAACAGCCGGACGACGGCGAGACCGGTAGCAAACGATCGGGCAGCGGGCGGCGATCCGCCCGCTCCAACGGGCGGGCTGGGCGAAATGCCCGCGGGCGCGGCCGACCACCCGAGGAGCCGGATGCCGAAGGCCCTACCGAAACCCGCCAAGACAGCGGGCCCTCCGCCGAAGCAGCCCAGCACGGTCGCGACTTCGCCGGGGCGGCACACGATGACGGCGGTTTCGGCGGGTCTAGGTCGGACGACGAGAGCCTCGCCGGGGGGATACGCGATGAGGCTGACGTCGCCGGATGCAAGCGTGATGGCGAAGGCGGCGCCGGAGGATCGCAGGACGGCGGCGATTCCGCTGGATCGAGGCGGGGCGACGGAGGTTTCGCCGGGGTGGCGCATGACGGTGACGACTCGGCCGGCTCCGCACAGGATGCTGACAACGCCGTCGGGTCTGCGCAGGATGGTGACGACTCTGTCGGCTCCGCGCAGGAGGGTGGCGGCTTCGCCGGAAGCGCACGAGGTGGTGGCGGGCTTTCCGGAAGCGCGCGAGGCGGTGACGGGTTTGCCGGGGCCTGGCCTGATGAGGAGAGGCCCAGCGGGGCTGGGCGCAATGACAGGGGCTTTGCCGGGACGGGGCGTGGCGGCGGGCGTTCTGGCAGATCCAGGCGGCGTGGCAGAGGCTTCGCCGGGGCCGAGCGTGGCGGTGACGGGTTTGCCGGGGCTTGGCCGGACCGCGAGGGGATTGCTGGAGCCGAGCGTGGTGGCGACGGGTTTGCCGGGGCTTGGCCGGACCGCGAGGGGATTGCTGAGTCCAAGCGCGATGACGGCGGCTTCGCTCGAGACAGACGTGATGGCGGCGGCTTTGGTGCAGGCCGGGGCGATGGTGGTGGCTTTGGCGGAGGCCAGGGTGATGGCGGGCAGGGCGATGGGGCCTCTGGCGGAGCTGGGTGGGGTCGCGGAGGCTTTGACGGAGTTGGGCGGAGGGGTGAAAGATCCGGTGGATCCGGGCGGAGAGGCGGGAGGTCTCGCCGGTCTGGGCTCGGTGGTGAGGGCTTCGGCGGAGGTGGGCAAGACGCCGATCCGGAGTCGGTGGCGCGGGCTATTTGTCTTCGTCTGCTCACCATGGCGCCCAAGACGCGGGCCCAGCTCGCTGAGGCGCTCCGGAAACGCAACGTGCCCGACGAAGCCGCCGAAGCGGTCCTCAGCCGTTTCTCCGAGCTGGGGCTGATCAACGACGAGGCGTTCGCCGCGGCTTGGGTCGACTCCCGGCACCACGGCCGAGGGCTGGCCAAGCGTGCCCTGGCCGCCGAGCTACGTCATCGCGGTGTGGACACCGACACGGTCAAGGAGGCAGTCGAGCGGCTGGACTCCGACCAGGAGGCCGAGACGGCCCGGCGGCTGGTGGAGCGCAAGCTCGCCTCCACCCGGTCGCTCGACCCGCAGACCCGCACGCGGCGGCTGGCGGGCATGCTGGCGCGCAAGGGGTACTCCTCGGGGCTGGCTTACCGCGTCATTCGCGAGGCGCTTGAGCAGGAGGGGATCGAGATGGATGAGGACTTCTCGTAACATCTCCTGCTCCACGGCTTTCCTCGCGCTTCTGCGATCCCCGGCGTTTTCGGCTCCAAAGATCTTCTCGTGCTTCCACGGGTTCCCCTGATCGGGGGCTCCTCCGTTATCCAGCTCGGCTGCACGACGGTTGCCCGCGGTCCGGCAACTGCTGGCGGACTGACGGTTGGCCGCGGTCTGCGGCTACCTGCGGTCTGCAGCTTGCTCGGCCGCGGTTCTCCGGTTCTGCGGTTCTGCGGTTCTCCGGTTTTGGGGTGCTCCGGGTGCTGGGGTCGTTCGGGTTTTGCGGATCGTGGGGGTGACTGGTTCTGGACGATTGTTGTGGTGCATGTGCTTTTGCGGCTGCATCTGCGAGTGCGAGAGGGATTACGGGTGCATGTGCGGGTGCGGGTGCTCTTGCACTCGCAGATGCTTCCTTGTCCATCCGCGCCCCCTACCTTGCCCGTGGCTCTCTGTGGAGATGCAGGCCCGTAAGACACGCTTGATGACGCGTTTGCTTGCTCGTGACCTGTTCGACGCATAACCTCGACGGCAGTGAGGAGTTACTCCGCGCAGCGCGGATTGCCATACCGGTGAACGACGGACGAACGAGGCTGGTTGATCTAGGTAGGCGAGGTGTCGGCTTTGCTAGTCGACGCCCGGTCAGCCTTGGCTGTATATCGATCCAGACGCCGACCGGGCTATTCGTGGCGCGCTTGTGACCCCTCCCGTTTGTGGCCGCGTTATGAGGTGTTGACGACGCGAGGAGGGCGGGGCGCACATGGGGCCGCTTGTCGTGGTGCTGATGGTGGCGGTTCTCGTGCTCGCGTTCGGGATGATCGTCGCGCTTCTCGTCGTCATACGGCGCACTTCGGGCAGTCTGCCACGCGTGTCCAAGGCCAGTCCCGAGCAGCAGCGAGTCGTGCACGAGGAGCTTGAGCAGGCGCGTGAGGAGGCGCGGGAGATCCGGCACAAGGCCGAGACCGACGCCCAGGAGATTCTGCGCAGGTCGGAGGCCGCGGCTGAGAGCGCCGCGCAGATGCGGCGGGAGGTCGAGGAGGAGAGCCGGATACTCAAGTCCGAGCTCAAGGAGCTGCGTGCCGACCTCGAGCGCCGGGAGTCCAGGCTGGCCGAACGCGAGCAGCGGCTGGACGAGGAGGCCAGGCGGCAGTCCGAGCGTGACAGGAAGCTGGCCGAGACCGAGGTCGAGCTGGCCGACCGCCGCGAGGAGTTGCTCCAGGTCGAGGATGAGCGGCGGGCCATCCTAGAACGGGTCTCCGGGCTGACCGGCGACCAGGCCAAGGCCGAGCTGGTCAAGGAGATCGAGAACCAGGCCAAGCGCGAGGCCGCGCTGATCGTCCGGGAGATCGAGAGCGACGCCCGCAAGGAGGGCGAGAAGCGGGCCACCAAGATCGTTACGCTGGCCGTGCAGCGGGTGGCGGCGGAGCAGACGGCAGAGTCGGTCGTCAGCGTGCTGCATCTGCCCGGAGACGAGATGAAGGGCCGGATCATCGGGCGCGAAGGGCGGAACATCCGGGCATTCGAGTCCACGACCGGCGTGAATCTCATCATCGACGACACTCCTGAGGCCGTGCTGCTGTCGTGTTTCGATCCCGTACGCCGGGAGACGGCCCGGCTGACGCTGGAGAAGCTCGTGCTGGACGGGCGTATCCACCCCCAGCGCATCGAGGAGGCGCACGATCGCAGCCGCCAGGAGGTGCAGGATCTGTGCGCGCGGGCCGGCGAGGACGCCCTGGTCGAGCTGGGGATCACCGACATGCATCCCGAGCTGACGCTGCTTCTCGGACAGCTCAGGTATCGGACGTCGTACGGGCAGAACGTGCTCAAGCACCTGATCGAGTCCGCGCACATCGCCGGGATCATGGCCGCCGAGCTGAGGATGAACCAGCCGCTGATGAAGCGCTGCGCGCTCCTCCACGACATCGGCAAGGCGCTCACGCACGAGGTCGAGGGCAGCCACGCGCTGATCGGGGCGGAGATCGCCCGCAGGTACGGCGAGGAGGAGGACGTGGTGCACGCCATCGAGGCGCACCACAACGAGGTCGAGGTGCGCACCGTCGAAGCGGTTCTCACGCAGGCCGCCGACGCGATCAGCGGCAGCCGTCCCGGCGCCCGCCGCGAGTCCCTGGAGGCGTACGTCAAGCGGCTGGAGCGGCTGGAGGAGATCGCGCAGTCGTACGAGGGCGTGGAGAAGGTCTTCGCCATGCAGGCCGGGCGGGAGATCCGGGTCATGGTCAAGCCGGATGCGATCGACGACATCCAGGCTCAGGTGATCGCCCGTGACGTGGCCAAGCAGGTGGAGGAGGAGCTGACCTATCCCGGGCAGATCCGCATCACCGTGGTGAGGGAGTCCCGGGCGACCGAGTTCGCGAGGTAGGTCCCGCAGGTCTGCCCGCCCGTTCAGTACACCGCGGGGAGGGCGAGAGGCTCGGTTCGCGCCGATCGACCGCGTGCGTGGGAGGTCGGTGGACGTGGCGGTGCTCGGGGGAGGGTGGAGCGTTGATCGAGCGTCCATGTAGGGCTGCCGGGTGTGGTGGTGGTCGGCGGTGGGTGGGGCGCTGATCGAGCGTCCATGTAGGGCTGCGGGTTGTGGTGGTGGGTGGGTGGGGCGCTGATCGATCGCGTGTGCGGGGGATGATGGGCGTGGTGGTGCTCGGGGGTGGGTGGGGCGTTGATCGATCGCGTCTGTGGAGGGTCGGTGGACGTTGTGCGCGGGCGGGTGAGGTGCTGATCGAGCGTTCATGTTGGGCTGCCGGGTGTGGTGGTGGTCGGGGGAGAGTGAGCGGTGGTGGGGGGCCGGCGGGCGTGGTGGTGCCTGAGGGAGGCTGAGGCGCCGGGGCACGCCCGCCGGGGTCCGGTAACCCGGTCGAGTGTCAGGCCAGGCGGATGCGGGGGTCGAGGAGCCCGTACGCCACGTCCACCAGCAAGTTCGCCACCACCACCGCGGTCGTCGCCAGCGTCACCACGCCCATGATCACGGGCAGGTCCCCGCTGACGAACGCCTGCACCACCGCCTGCCCCACGCCGCCGAGCCCGAAGACCGACTCCGTCACCACCACCCCGCCGATGAGCGTGCCCACGTCCACCCCGAGCTGCGTCACCACCGGCGTGAGCGCGGCCCGCAGGCCGTGCCGGTAGATCACGCGCCGCTCGGGCACCCCCTTGGCCCGGGCCGTGCGGATGTAGTCCTCACCGAGCACGTCCAGCATGGAGCCGCGGGTGAGCCGGGCGTACGACGCCGCCTGGACCGTGGCCAGCGTGATCCACGGCAGGATCAGGTGGCGGGCCCATTCGGCGGGGTTCTGCGAGAACGGCACGTACGAGTCGGGCGGCAGGATGGGCACCCCCGCCATGGTCAGCTGGAAGAACAGGAAGTACAGCAGCAGCAGGCCCACCACGAAGGTCGGCATGGAGACCCCCGCCAGCGCCAGCAGCGTCAGGCCGCGATCCACCAGCGAGCGGACCCGGGTGGCGCTGAGCACCCCCGCGCCGACGCCGAGCGTGAACCACAGCACCGCGCCCCCCAGCACCAGCGAGAACGTCGGCGGGAAGTCGGCGGCCAGCAGCTTGCCGACCGATTCGCCGGAGAAGTACGACTGGCCGAGATCGCCGTGGAGCAGCCTGCCCAGGTAGTCCAGATACTGGACGAGCATGGGCCGGTCGAGGCCGAGGTTGTGGCGGATCAGCTCCACCTGCTCGGGAGTGGCCTGCCGCCCGGCCAGCGTCCTGGCGGGATCGCTCGGCGCGACGAAGAACAGCAGGAACGTCCCGAGGGTGACCAACCAGAGCACGAGCAGGCCGAGCAGGGCCCGGCGCAGCAGGAACGCGCGCAGCATCACGCCCCCTTACGGGTACGACGACGGCTGAACAGGCGCTCCATCCGAGGATCGATGGCGTCCCTGATCCCGTCGCCCACCAGGTTGAACGCGAGCGTGGTGACCAGCAGCGTGGCGGCCGGGAACCCCAGGTACCAGTACGCCACCCGGTAGAACCCCTGCGCCTCGCTCAGCAGGTTCCCCCACGAGGGGGTGGGCGGGACGATCCCCAGCCCCAGGTACGACAGCGTCGACTCGAACACGATGGCCGCCGGCACCAGCAGCGTGGTCAGCACGATGACGGGAGCGAGCAGGTTCGGCAGGATGTCCACGAACATGATGCGGAAGTCGCCCGCCCCCATGGACCGGGCCGCCTCGACGTACTCGCGCTCCTTCAACGACAGCGTCTGCCCGCGCACCACGCGGGCGATGGCCGCCCACGAGTAGAACGTGATCACCCCGATCGTGGCGGACAGCGAGGGCCCGGCGATGGACACCACCGCGATCGCGAAGATCAGGTACGGGAACGACAGCACCACGTCCATGAGCCGCGACAGCACGGTGTCCACGACGCCGCCGTAGTATCCGGCCAGCAGGCCGACGACCACCCCGACCAGCGCCGCCAGGCCGGTGGCGACCACGCCGACGAGCAGCGAGACCCGGGCCCCGTACAGGACCCTGATGAACAGGTCGCGTCCGAGCCGGTCGGTCCCGAACCAGAACTCCCCGTTCGGCGGCACGGGCAGGCCCTGCGCCGTGATGCCGGTGTCGCGGAACTGGTCGTCGGGGCCGTGGCCGTTCCAGGCGGCGATGAGCGGCGCGGCCAGCGCCAGTGCGCACAGCAGGATGACGACGAGGCCGGACACCATGGCGACCCGGTCGGTCCTGATCCGGCGCCAGGCGAGCTGCCAGGGGCCGCGCCCGGCTATCCCCTGGGAGGCGACGGCGCCGGGTCTGATCTCGGTCAGCGTCATACGACCACCTCGATCGGGAAATGGCAGGCAGCCGCCCTCTCAGGCGCCGCTGCCCCGTCAAGAGCCGCCGCCCCATGAAGAGCCGCCTCGTCAAGAGCCGCCGCCCCGTGAAGAGCCGCCCCGTCAAGAGCCGCCCGATCAAGCGCCGCCGCCCCATCATGCGCCGCCCTTTCGGGCGGCCCCTCAAGCTGGGGCTCCACGGACGAGCAGACGTCCTGGGCCCGCGGGCATCGCGGATGGAACCGGCACCCGGACGGCGGGTCGATCGGCGAGGGCACGTCACCGGTCAGCACGATCCGCTGCCGCCGCTCCGCCTCGTCCGGGTCCGCCACCGCCGTCGCCGACAGCAGAGCGTTCGTGTACGGGTGCCGCGGCCGGTCGTAGACCAGCTCCGCGTCCCCCACCTCGACCACCTTGCCCAGGTACATGACCGCGATCCGGTCGCTGATGTGCCGCACCACGGACAGGTCGTGGGCGATGAACAGGTACGTCAGCCCGAACTCGGCCTGCAGGTCCTTCAGCAGGTTGAGGATCTGCGCCTGGATGGACACGTCGAGCGCCGACACCGGCTCGTCGCAGATGATCAGGCGGGGCCGCAGCGCGAGCGCCCTGGCCACCCCGATCCGCTGCCGCTGCCCGCCGGAGAACTCCGCGGGGAACCGGTTGTAGTGCTCCGGATTGAGCCCGACCCGCTCCATCAGCTCCTGCACGGTCCGGCGGAGCCGGTCGCCGCTCATGACCCGGTGGATCACGAGCGGGTCGGCGATGATCGACCCGACCCGCCGGCGCGGGTTCAGCGAGCCGTACGGGTCCTGGAAGATGACCTGGATGTCGCGGCGGTAGGGCCGCATGCGCTTCCTGGGCAGGTTCGTGATGTCGGCGCCGTCGAACCGCACGCTGCCGGAGGTGACCGGGTGCAGCCCCGCGATGCAGCGCGCGAGCGTGGACTTGCCGCAGCCGGTCTCCCCGACCAGGCCCAGCGTCTCTCCGGGGGCGAGCGCGAAGCTGACCCCGTCGACCGCCTTGACCTGCCCGACCACATGCCTGACCAGCGCGCCGGTGGTGATGGGATAGTGCTTGACCAGGTTCGAGACTTCGAGCAGCATCACGACTCCTTCGCCTTGAGCCGCAGAGCGTCGGCCGCCGCGCCCAGACCGACCGCCTCGTGGGGCAACCAGCAGGCCGAGGCGTGGCCGCCCGCGCCCGCGCCCGTGCCGGTGCTCGGGACCGCGCCCGCGCCCGTGACCGCGCCCGTGACCGCGCCCGTGACCGCGCCCGTGACCGCGCCCGTGACCGTGGCCAGGGGCGGCCGCTCGGCCGAGCAGACAGGCATCGCGTACGGGCAGCGCGGGTGGAACGCGCACCCGGACGGCAGCGCGATCAGGCTCGGCGGCGAGCCGGGGATGGGCCGCAGGCGCCCGCCCCGGTCCCCGCTGCTGCCCGGGATCGACTCCAGCAGACCCTTGGTGTACGGGTGGTGCGGCCGGTAGTAGAGCGTGCGCCGGTCGGCCCGCTCCACGGCGAGCCCGGCGTACATGACCAGCACCTCGTCCGCCATGCCCGCCACCACGCCGAGGTCGTGCGTGATGAGGATGAGCGCGATCCCGAACTCCGCCTGCACCCGCGTGATGAGCTCCAGGATCTGCGCCTGCACGGTCGCGTCGAGCGCCGTGGTCGGCTCGTCGGCCACGATCAGCTTCGGGTTGAGTGCGAGCGACATCGCGATCATCGCCCGCTGCCGCATGCCGCCGGAGAACTGGTGCGGGTAGTCGTCCACCCGGCGATCCGGCTGGGGGATGCCGACCAGGCCGAGCAGCTCGACCGCCCGCCTCCTGGCCTCGGCGCGCGAGGTGTCCGGCCGGTGCACCCTGATCAGCTCCTCGATCTGCCAGCCGACCTTGTAGAGCGGGTGCAGGCTGGTCAGCGGGTCCTGGAAGATCACGCTGATCTCGGCGCCGCGGATGTGGCGCAGCCGCTCGCCGTCGAGTTCGAGCAGGTTGACGCCGTCGAACACGGCACTGCCCGAAATGTCGGCCCCGGGGGTGAGCCCCAGGATGGCCTGGGTGCTCACCGTCTTGCCGCTGCCGGACTCGCCGACGATCGCCAGCGTGCGGCCGCGTTCGATGCGGAACGACAGCCCCCGCACGGCCTGCACCACGCCGTCGGACGTGGGGAAGGCCACGCGGAGGTCCGTCACCTCGAGCAGGCTCATCACGGGTTGTTGGGGTCGAGCCAGAGGTTGGTGAAGTCGAAGAGCTGGAACGCCGGCAGGTACAGGGCGTTCTGCACCCGCTTGCTCTTGTAGATCGGCGTGTTCTGGTTGTTGAGCGGCACGATCACCGCGTCGCCCATCACCGTCGTGTCGACCTGGTGCCACAGTGCGGCCGCCTTCGTCTGGTCCTGCTCGGCCAGCGCCTGCTTGATCAGCGAGTCGACCTTGGGGTTGCTGTAGCAGCCGTAGTTGCTGGTGCCGGGGTTGCAGTTGGTCTCGAACAGCGGCTGGACGACCGCGCGGCCGTTGTTGCCGTACCAGTCGGGGACCCAGCCGGGCGCCGAGATGTCCCACTTGCTGGCCTTGGCGAGGGACGGGTTCTGCAGGAAGGCGCCGTAGTAGTCGCCCTGCCGGACCGGCAGGCCCTTCACCGTGATGCCGCACTTCTGCAGGTCCGCCGAGTACGACTGGAAGTTGGCCGGGTGGTTGCCCGCGTTGCGGAAGGCGCCGATGAGGGTCAGCCCGTTCGGGTAGCCGGCCTCGGTGAGCAGCTGCTTGCACTTGGCCGGGTCGCCCGCGTCACCCGGGCTCGGGTACGGGTTGTACTCCTGGTATCCGATGTTGCCCGGCGGGATCGCGGTGTGCAGCGGCGTGGCCACGTCGGAGCCGCCGTAGACCTTGGCGATGGCGACCTTGCTGACCGCATACTCGATGGCCTGGCGGACCTTGAGCTTGCCCATGGCGCCGCCGGCGTTCTTGCTCTGCAGGTTGAAGACGATGTACGGGTTGCTCACCGCACCCGGGAAGATCGTGAAGTTGGGATCGCCCGAGCTCTTCAGCCGCGGGATCTGCGCGGTCGGCACCGGCAGGTCCCACGACAGGTCGGCGCTGCCGGCCTCGAGCTGCTGCTGCACCGCGTCCGGCTCGTTGACGCCCATCTTGACCTCGATGGCGTCCACGTACTGGTGCCTGATCGGGTCCGACTCCTGCTTCCAGGCCGGGTTGCGCTCCAGCCTGATCGACTTGGTGGCCACGTACTGGGTGATCCGGTACGGGCCGTCGGAGATCGTGTGCTGGCGGAACGTGGCGTCGTCCGGCACGTACTGGTCGTACTCCTTGGGCGCGGCCACGGAGAAGTTCAGCGACAGGATGTTGAGGAAGTCGCTGGCGGGCTGGGTCAGCGTGAACACGATCGTCTTGTCGTCCTTGGCCTGGACGCCCGCGATCTCGTGCGAGTTCTGGAAGTCGGCCAGCGCCGCGGCGGTGGGCTTGGCCTTGGTGAACGCCTTGGCGTACGCGTCGCAGTACGCCTTCATGCCCTTGATCGTGCTCGTGTAGTAGCCGGGCGCGCCGGAGCCCGCCACCGGGTTGCAGATCCGCTTGAAGCCGCGGACGAAGTCGCCCGCCGTCACCTCGCGCGGCGGCTGCGTGTCCCACTGCACGCCGGCACGGAGCTTGATCGTGTACGTGAGCCCGTCGGCGCTCAGGCCGCCGTTTCCGGTCGTGGGCAGCTCGGAGGCGACGTCGGGGACGAGCGTGAAGCCCTTGGTGGTGTCGGATCCCTTCGCCACCCCGTTGAGCCCGAAGAGCCCACGGGTGTACGTGCGCAGGATCCCGTTGGTGACCGTGTAGTACGAGCTGGTGGGGTCGAGGTGATCGACGTCCCCGCCGCCCACGAGCCTGAGCGTGCCTCCGGAAACGGGTTGGCCGGGGGCGGCGGAGGTGGGCGGGGCCGAATTCCTGGCTCCGGTGTCTGTCTGGCAGGCGGTGGCGAACAAAGTTGCGAAGACCGCCACGGCAATGCTGAAATGGCGCATGCTGGCCATCTGGCCTCCCTCGTGCCGAGATGCGGGGCGTGCATGGCTGGCCGTGTGGGGCGTGCGCCGTGGCCGCGGAGCACGTCCCACTTTGCATGGTCACGCGCGAGGGAGCGCGGGAGAAAAGCCGGTTATGCAACCGATGATGATTAGCAGCTCGCAAGTAATATCGATTTGGTACGAATTCTGTTAGAAAATTACGACATTAGCTGAAGAGCTGCTGGTAGAAGGCCAATTCGGCGGCCAGCGCGGTCACCCGCGTCTCCATGCGGCGGAAACCGTGCGACTCGCCCTCGAACGCCAGATACGTGCACGGCACGCCCCGCTCCGACAGCGCGTCCGCGAACGCCGTCGACTGCTCGGGCGGCACCACGGGATCGTCGAGCCCCTGCAGGAGCAGCATGGGGCAGCTCACGCCGTTCACGAGGGCGAGCGGCTCCCGGGAGGCGTACACCTGCGGGTCCTCCGGCCCCACCAGCCACTCCACGTAGCGCGACTCGAAGTCGTGGGTGTGCGCCGCGAGGGGCGCGAGCGCGCTGACGCCGAAGTACGACACTCCGCCGGCGAACACGTCGGACCGGCAGCAGGCCGCCATCACGGTCCACCCGCCCGCGCTGCCGCCGCGTACCGCGATCCTGCGGGGGTCGGCCAGCCCCTCCGCGGCCAGCCATCGGGCGGCGGCGATCGTGTCGGCCACGTCCACCAGCCCCCACTGCCCCTTCAGGCGCTCGCGGTAGGCCCTGCCGTAGCCGGTGGAGCCGCCGTAGTTGACGTCGAGCACCCCGATGCCGCGCGAGGTCAGGAACGCCTTCTCCAGGTCGAGCGCGGTGTCGGCGTGCGCGGTCGGCCCCCCGTGCACGAAGATCACGTAGGGTGGCGTGCCCTCGGTCGCCGGGCCGTACGGGGGGTAGAGGAAGGCGGGCACCGGAGACTCGACCGCGCGGGGTACGGGCAGGAGGGCCTGGTCGGGTAGCCGTGACAGGTCGCTCTTGAGCGCGCCGGCCGTGCCGGAGGCGATGTCCACGCTGACGACCGACCGGGGGACCGTGGGGGCGTACCCGATGCCGACCACGGACGTGCCCTCGGCGGCCAGCGCCGCGTCCCACCCGTCGTAGGGCAGCTCGAGGTCGGCGAGCGTGCCCGAGCCGGGGTCCAGCACGCCCAGCCGCAGGTCGCCGCGGCCGTGCAGGACTGCGAGGCGGCCGTCGCCGAGCACGGTGTACGGGTGGCCGCCCAGCCGCCACGGCGGCAGCGTGAACTCCTCCTCGGCGACGTGGATCGCCCGGAGACCGTCGCCGCGCAGGCCGACCTCGTAGAGGTTCCACCAGCCGGAGCAGTCGGAGACCAGGTAGAGGCTGGAGTCGTCCTTCCAGGCCGGGGCCAGCACGGACTCGGCCGGCCCGCCCTTCACCGTCCAGGCGCCGCCGCCCGACAGGCGGCAGACGCGCAGCTCGGTGCCGTCCCAGGGCATGCGCGGGTGGTTCCAGCAGACGTAGGCCAGGTGCCGGCCGTCGGGGGAGAGGGCGGGAGAGGCGTAGAAGTCGCAGCCGGTGGCCCACTCGCGGATCTCGCCGCCGTCCAGCGAGATCGACACGATCGCCCGGGTGACCTTGCCTTCCTCGGCGTGGCGCTCGCGGACGCACCAGACCTGGCCGTCGCGCACCAGTGGATCCGCGTAACGGCATCCCTCGTCCGTGATGGGTTTCGGTTCGCCGGAATCGCCCAGAATGTACAGACGCTGATCTTTGAGGTTGGCGAAGACCACTTCGCCCCCGGGCGTGACGGCGTACGGTCTGCCGCCGTACTCGTGGACCCTGGTGCGCGCGCTCCACGGGGCCCGCAGCAGGTCACGCTGGGTGCCGTCGGCGTCGCGGCACACGATCGTGGTGCGCCCGCCCTCGTCCGGACGGTCCTCGGTCCACCAGATCCGGCCGTCCTGGGCCGTGGGCCAGCCGGGGCGCACGCCGGAGGCGGCCACGTCTCTGGTCGAGATGGGGGAGGGCCAGAAAGGCATACCCGCATCCTGCCGGAAGATCGGCAACGGCGTGGGGCGGTCCCCACAGTTCAGGGGCACCCTACGGGCGTCGGCAGGGACGACGGCAGCTTGACCCCCGTCCTGCCGAACCACTTGCGCAGCAGCCGCGTGGCAGTGCCGTCGTGCCACATCGCGGCGATCGCCTGGTTGACGGCCTCGCAGGTGGCGGTGTCGCCCTTCTTGATGCCGACTCCCCACTCCTCGCTGCTGACGGGGTCGTGCAGCAGCCTGAAGCGGTCCGGCTCCTGCGCGGCGAACCCCGCCAGGATCAGGTTCAGGGTGCTGATCGCGTCGAGCTGGCCGTCGGCGAGCTTGCGCACGCAGTCGGAGTAGTTGGCCGCGGGCACCAGCAGCATGGGGAGGTTCAGCTTGCCGTCGGGCGGAGGGTCGACGATCCGCCGGTAGGAGTTCGAGCCCTCCGCCAGGCAGAGGCGCTTGCCCCGCAGGTCGGTCACCTTCTTGATGCTGGTGTCGCTCGTGCGGACCATCGTGTCCTGCGGGGTGACGATGTAGGGCCCGCCGAACGTCACCTTGGGCCGGCGCGAAGCGGTGATGCTGTAAGTGGCGACGATGAGGTCAACGCTGCCGTTCTGGAGCAGCGCCTCACGGGCGGACGAGGGTGACTCCCGCCAGGTGATCTCCACGTGCTGGCCGCGGGCGAGATAGTCGACGATGTACGTGGCCACGTCGACGTCGAAGCCCTCGGGTGGGCCGTCCCCGGTCTTCAGACCCAGGTTCGGCTGGTCCCACTTGGTGCCGACGACGACCTGGCCGGCGTTCCTGATCTTGCCCACGACGGTGGTGTAGGAGCCCGCACCGCCGCACGCGGCGACCAACGCCATCACGGTCGCCCCCGCGAGCGCCACCCCACGCATGGAGACAGTCTGGGGGCTGGACAAACCCTGCGGACGGGTCTTGGGGCGGTTTCAACGGAGAAATGGGGTCTTCTTGGGGATTTGCGAACGTACGGGCGCCATTGCGCCCGTACGTTCGGTCACTCCACGGAACGGTCGGGGCCCAGCCCGGCGTCCTCGGTGCCCTCACCCGCACCCACGCTGACCTCGGCCGAGCCGGGCGCCGTGACGGGGACGGCGGCCGTCTTACGGCTGCGCCTGCTGCGCCGCTCCAGCCACGTGGCCAGGTAGCTCACCGCCATGTTGAGCGCCACGTAGATGATCCCGATGACGATCGCCGCCGGGATGAGCGAGCCGAAGAACCGGGCCGGCAGGATCTTGAAGCCCGTGTTGAGCAGGTCGACGTAGGCGATGATGTAGCCGAGCGCGGTGTCCTTCAGCAGCACCACGAGCTGGCTGACGATCGCCGGCATCATCGCTGTGACGGCCTGCGGCAGCAGCACCAGGCGCATGACCTGGTTCTTGCGCATGCCCACCGCGAACGCCGCCTCCGACTGGCCGCGCGGCACCGCGTGCACGCCCGCCCTGACCACCTCGGCCAGCACCGAGCCGTTGTAGAGCATCAGGCCGACCACGACCGCGATGAACGTGTAGTCGCCACCGCCCGCTATCGCCGGCGCGAGGTAGAAGATGAAGAAGATCAGCAGCAGCAGCGGGATGGCCCTGAAGACCTCGACCACCACGCCCGCCGGGACGCGGATCCAGGCATGGTCGGAGAGCCTGGCCAGGCCGAAGACCGCGCCGAACAGCAGCGCGAGCACCGCGGCCACCGCGGCGGCCTGCAGCGTGCCGAGCAGGCCGGGGAAGATGAAGACTTCCCACGTCTCCCACTGCAGGAACGGCTGCCAGATCTTGCCTTCCCACTGGCCCTTGGCGTCGAAGCCGCGGTAGACGCCGTACAGGACGGCGGCCACGGCCACGACGCTGATCACCGTGAGGAGGCCGTTGCGTACCCGGGCGCGCGGCCCGGGGGCGTCGAACAGGACTGCGGTGCTCATCGCGCCACCGCCAGACGCCTGGCCAGCCGGCCGGTGAGGAAGCCGATGGGCAGCGTCACGGCCATGAAGGCGGCCGCGACGCCGATGAAGATCGGGATCGACGCGCCGACCTGGTCGAAGGCCTCCTTCATCTTGCTCGCGGACTCGAAGGCGGCCCCACCGGCGACCGCGACGGTCGTGTTCTTGACCATGGCGATCATCACGCTGCCGAGCGGGGCGATGACCGCGCGGAACGCCTGCGGGAGAATGATCATCCGCAGCGACTGCATGAACGTCAGCCCGATCGCCCTGGCCGCCTCGGCCTGACCGAGCGGCACCGTGTTGATGCCCGCACGCAGCGCCTCGCAGACGAAGGCCGCCGTGTAGGCCGACAGGCCCATCGAGACGATCCAGAACGAGTTGATGGTGGGCACGTCGGAGAAGACGAGCCCGAGCTGGTCGCTGAGGCCGAGCGCGGAGAAGGCCAGGACCAGTGTGAGGGGGGTGTTGCGCACTATGTTGACGTAGATCGTGCCGGCCGCGCGCAGCACCGGCGTGGGGGAAACTCTCATCGCCACCAGAACGGTGCCGAGAATGAGCGAGGCGATCGCGGCCACGACGGAGAGCTTGATGTTCTCCAGGAACCCCAGTGCGAGGTCGGGCGCGTACCTAATCAGATCTTCCATCGTGCTCCACCGCATAGGGGAGCGGCGGCCGGTTCACCGGCCGCCGCCTCTGGCGTGATCAGCTGCAGCCCTCGGCGGGCGGTGCCGCCTCCGACAACTTCAGGCCCTGGATGCCGCCGAACCACTTCTCCAGCAGCTGCTTCATGGTGCCGTTGTCCCACAGCTTCTTCACCGCGGTGTTGACGGCCTCACACGTCTTGGTGTCGCCCTTCTTCAGGCCGACGCCGTACTTCTCGTCCGTGAAGCCCTGGCCGAGCACCTTGAAGTTGCCGCCGGCCTGCTTGGCGAAGCCCGCCAGGATCAGGTCGTCGGTGGTGACGGCGTCGAGGTTGCTGCCGGTCAGCTTCTGCACGCACTCGGAGTAGTTGGCCGCGTCGACGGTGGTGGCGTCGATGTCGAGCTTGCCGTCCGGCGGCGGGTCGGTGATCCGCTTGTAGGAGTTGGAGCCGGACGCCTTGCAGATCTTCTTGCCCTTGAGGTCCTGCGGGGCGTTGATCGCGGTGTCGTCCTTGCGGACCATCACGTCCTGGTGGGCGACGACGTAGGGGCCGCCGAAGGTGACCTTGCCCTTGCGCTCCTCGGTGATGGAGTAGGTGGCGAAGATGATGTCGACCGTGCCGTTCTGGAGGAACGGCTCGCGGTTGGACGAGGCCGACTCCTTCCATTCGATCTGCGGGTCCTTGCCGCCGTTCATCTCCTTCAGCACGGCCTTGGCCACGTCGACGTCGAAGCCCTCGGGCCCGTTGGCCGCCTTCAGGCCCAGGCTCGGCTGGTCCCACTTGGTGCCGACGACGATCGTGCCGCCGTCTTTGACCTTGTCCACCACGTTCGCATAGGTCTTGCCCCCACCGCCGCAGGCGGCCAGACCGGCGGCGAGTGCCGCTATCGAGAGCACTGCTCCCATTCGACGCATGTGCATGTATACCTGCCTCAATGATCAGTGCGTGAGGATCTTGGAAAGAAAGTCACGCGCCCGGTCCGTCTGCGCGTTGGTGAAGAACTCGTCGGGGGTGTTCTCCTCCACGATCTGGCCGTCGGCCATGAAAACCACCCTATTGGCGGCTCTCCGGGCGAAGCCCATCTCGTGGGTGACGACCATCATGGTCATCCCGTCGCGAGCCAGCCCGATCATGACATCGAGCACCTCCTGCACCATCTCGGGGTCCAGAGCGGAGGTCGGCTCGTCGAACAGGATCATCTTCGGCTCCATGGCCAGCGCCCTGGCGATGGCCACACGCTGCTGCTGGCCGCCGGAGAGCTGGGCCGGATACTTGTCCGCCTGCGCCGCGATGCCCACGCGCTCCAGCAACTCCATCGCCCGCTTGTTGGCCGCGTCCTTGGAGACGCCGCGCACCTTGAGGGGGCCGAGCGTGACGTTGTCCCGGATGGTCTTGTGCGCGAACAGGTTGAACGACTGGAAGACCATGCCGACTTCGGAACGCAGCTTCGCCAGCGCCTTGCCCTCCTGGGGGAGCACCTGGCCGTCAAAGACGATCTGCCCCTCGCTGATCGTCTCCAGACGATTGATCGTGCGGCAGAGCGTGGACTTGCCCCCGCCCGAGGGACCGATAACGACCAGAACCTCGCCGCGGGAGACGGTCAGGTTTATGTCCTTCAGGACGTGCAGCGCCCCAAAGTGTTTGTTGACGTTCTCCAACCGTACGAGTGGAGCGTCGTTACCGTTCTCCGTCATGGCACAAACCGTAGAGTGCTCCAGAGCGCTGGTCACTAACCAAGCGGTACCGATCCGATCACATCATGCCACCAAGCTGGCCTTTTAGCCCAGTCGGGACTGTCCGGAGCCTGACAGCGACTACCCTTGAACGTGCCATGACTGTGACCCAGGAGGGCGCCCGCACCTACCAAGTGCGCACATACGGGTGCCAGATGAACGTGCACGACTCCGAGCGGCTGTCCGGTCTGCTGGAGGACGCCGGCTACGTGCCCGCCCCCGAGGGCGAAACCGCCGACGTGGTCGTCTTCAACACGTGTGCCGTGCGGGAAAACGCCGACAACCGCCTCTACGGCAACCTCGGCCATCTCCGGCCCGCCAAGGTGAGCAACCCGCGCATGCAGATCGCGGTGGGCGGCTGCCTGGCGCAGAAGGACCAGGGCGAGATCGTCCGCAGGGCGCCGTGGGTCGACGTGGTCTTCGGCACCCACAACATCGGCTCGCTGCCGGTGCTGCTGGAGCGGGCCCGCATCGAGGGCGAGGCGCAGGTCGAGCTGAAGGAGTCGCTGGAGGTCTTCCCCTCCACGCTGCCCACCAAGCGCGAGTCCGCCTACGCCGCGTGGGTGTCCATCTCGGTCGGCTGCAACAACACGTGCACCTTCTGCATCGTGCCGTCGCTGCGCGGCAAGGAGAAGGACCGCCGCCCCGGCGACATCCTCGCCGAGGTCCAGACGCTGGTCGACCAGGGTGTCCTCGAGGTCACGCTGCTGGGCCAGAACGTCAACACCTACGGCGTCGAGTTCGGCGATCGCCTGGCGTTCGGCAAGCTCCTGCGCTCGTGCGGCACGATCGACGGCCTGGAGCGCGTGCGCTTCACCTCTCCCCACCCGGCGGCCTTCACCGACGACGTGATCGCCGCCATGGCCGAGACGCCCAATGTCATGCACCAGCTCCACATGCCCCTGCAGTCGGGCTCCTCGCAGGTCCTGCGCGCGATGCGCCGCTCCTACCGGGCCGAGCGCTACCTCGGCATCATCGAGCGGGTGCGCGCGGCCATGCCCGACGCGGCCATCTCGACCGACATCATCGTCGGCTTCCCGGGGGAGACGGAAGAGGACTTCCAGGCCACGCTCGACGTGGTCCGCCAGAGCCGCTTCGCCAACGCCTTCACCTTCCAGTACTCCATCCGCCCCGGCACCCCGGCGGCCACCATGCCCGACCAGGTGCCCAAGGAGGTCGTGCAGGAGCGCTACGAGCGGCTCGTGGCCCTGCAGGAGGAGATCTCCTGGGAGGAGAACAAGAAGCAGGTGGGGCGCACGCTGGAGGTGCTGGTCGCCGAGGGCGAGGGCCGCAAGGACGACGCCACCCGCCGCCTGTCGGGCCGCGCGGCCGACAACCGCCTGGTCCACTTCGCGGTCGGCGCCGAGACGCCGCGGCCCGGTGACATGGTCACGGTCGAGGTCACGTACGCGGCCCCGCACCACCTGGTGGCCGACGGTCCGGTGGCGCCGGTCCGGCGCACGAGGGCCGGCGACGCCTGGGAGTCCCGCCAGGGCGGCGCGAAGCCGGCGCCGGGGGTGCTGCTGGGCATGCCCACCATCGGCCGCCCGGCCCCGGCCCCCGCGGCCCCTTCCGGAGCCTGCTCGGCCCACTGAACGCCGCCCTCTCAGCGTCGGCCTGCTCGGCCCACTGAACGCGCCGCCCTCCCGGCGCCGGTCAGTGGGTGAGGCGGTTGAGGTAGGCGTAGCAGGGCTGGCGGCGGAAGTCGTGGAACGTGGCGCAGGGATCGGCGCCTCCCGAGATCACCGGGGGCGGGTCCGCGCGCCGGTCCGGCTGCGGGGCGGAGCGCACCTGGGGCGGCGTCTGAGGAGTCGGTGAGCTCGCCGGTGGAGGTACGGCCGCCTCGTTCCGCGGCGGCGCCGAGCGCCGTGGGGCTGACCTCGCGGGCCGTGACGGCACGGAGGTGGGAGGCCGCGTCGTGGGGGCGAGCCGGTCCGGGACGGGCGCCGGGGGGAGCGGCGGGTCGCCGTGGACCGAGGCCGGCGGGCCCGGGTCGAGGGACGGTACGGCATACAGCGACGCCAGGGGATCGGGGGTCGTCGACGCCCCGGGTGAGGGGACGGCCTGGATCCAGGAGAGCGGCTCCAGGGCGGCTTCCTGGAACGATCCAGTTGACTGAGACGGCGTCGGCGTCGCGTAAGAGGAATGCGATCTTGGGGTAAGCGGGCTTTTCTGATCGAATTCCGGTGGGCTTTGCGCCGGCCGTTCGGTGGAGTTGGTAAATGCCAGGAATATGCCCGCGATCGCGGTCGCGAGCACCCCGGCGACTCCGGCGACCGGTGCGAGGTGGGCACGGCGACCTGGGTAAACGGATCCACGGGGGGACATGTCGTGATTCCTTTGTGATTGGTGTGCGAGCATTCATCCGTTGCGGCTAGTGTGGTCCATCACCCGCGGAAGCCGGTTAGCTTTCGCCGATACGACCGCAGGGAGCTGCACCACCATGCGAGATCCGATCGAGCCGGATCGTCACGAGATCCTGTCCGGGCCCGGGGACACCCGCCTGGCGGACAAACCCCCGAAGAACACGAAGAAGACCATCGCCATCGCCGCTTCGGCACTCGTCGCCGTGCTCGCGGCGGGCGGCGTCGGCTACATGCTGGCCGCCAACCCCGCCGGGACCGCCCAGCCGGGCGGCGCCCGGCCCGCGCCCGCCCAGAGCACCGCCGGCACCGAGGACCTCGGAGGCGACGAAGACCTCGGGGGCGACGACGACGCCACCATGGGCGACGTCACCACCGACGCCCCCGAGGCAGACCCGGCGGCCGACGCCCCCGACGACGGCAGCATGGGCGACGCCGCCCCCGACCTGGGCGCGGGCGACGAGCCCACCGGCAGCAAGGGCAGCGACTCCGCCAAGGGCGGCAAGCGGCCGGCCACGACGTCCCCGTCCAAGCCGGCCACCACCGGCCCGGCGCAGCCGGCGGACGGCGACAACCCCGCCGACGGCCCGGCGGGCGAGCTCAGCGGCCAGTGCTCCAAGAGCGGCTGCTGAGCCGGCCTCGGCCAAGTGGCTCGGCGGTTATCGGTGGCATTGGACCTACGGCATTAGCCGCCCCGGTCCATAGGGTCGGGCCATGACGACTGACAGAGCCTCCGCCCTGCGCGCGCTGCACGTGCCGGGAGACCCCGTGATCCTGCCGAACGCCTGGGACGCGGCCTCCGCCCTGGCCGTGCGGGAGGCCGGGTTCCCCGCCGTGGCCACCAGCAGCGCCGCCGTCGCGCGGGCCCTGGGGTACGAGGACGGCGAGCGGACGCCGGTCGGCGAGATGATGGCGGCCGTCGCCCGCATCGCCAGGGTCGTGGACGCGCCCGTCACCGCCGACATCGAGCGCGGCTACGGGCTCAAGCCCGCCGAGCTGGTCGAACGCCTGCTCGCCACCGGAGCCGTGGGCTGCAACCTGGAGGACTCCAGGGCCGGCGAGCTGGTCGACCCCGGCGAGCAGGCGGACTTCCTGGCCGAGGTCCGGGCCGCGGCGGGCCGGGCGCTGGTGATCAACGCGAGGGTCGACACCTACCTGCTCGGCCCGAAGACGCGCGAGGCCGCGCTGGAGCGCGGGCGGCGGTATCTGGCGGCGGGGGCCGACTGCGTCTACCCGATCGGGCTGGCCGACGAGGACGAGATCCGGGCGCTGGTGAGCGAGCTGGGCGCCCCGGTGAACGTCTACGTCGGGCCCGGCGCTCCGGAGCCGGCGCGGCTGGCCGAGCTCGGCGTGGGCCGGATCAGCTTCGGCAGCGGGCTGCACCAGGCCGTCCACGCCTACGCCCAGGGCCTGTTCGCGAAGGTCAGGGCAGGTCGCAGTCCGTACTGAGCCGGCCGCCGCGTACGCTTGCCCCGTGCTTGTCGCCGCGGCCGTCTGCCCGCCCACCCCGCTGATCACCCTCCGGCTCGACGACCTGCGCTCGGCCTGTCACGCGGCGATCGCCGCGCTGCGCGACGTTCGTCCCGACGCGCTGATCGTGGTGGGCGGCGCGGACAGCGCGGCCGCGTACGGAGGCCAGGCGGCGGGCACCCTGCGCCCATGGGGGATGGACGTCACGACAGGCCGCGCGGACCCCGTGCTCCCGCTGTCCCTGACCGTGGGCCGCTGGCTGCTGGGCGACCGTGCGCCGGACGGCTTCCAGTCCGTCGCGCTCGACGCATCGAGCGAGGAATGCCTCCTATTGGGCGAAAAACTAGGAAAAATCGCGCAAAAGGTGGCGCTGCTGGTCATGGCTGACGGCTCCGCCTGCCTCAGCCCGAGGGCCCCCGGCAAGTACGACGAGGACGCGGGACCGTACAACCGCCTGATCGCCAACGCCGTCGCCCAGGCCGACCCCGCCGCCCTGGCCGCCCTCGATCCCGCGCACGCGGACCGGCTGTGGGTCGGCGGGCGGGCCGCCCTCCAGGTGCTGGCCGGCGCGGCCGGCGCGCAGGCGTACGAGGGCCGCCTGCTCGTGGAGACGGCCCCCTACGGCGTGGGCTACTTCGCCGGCCTGTGGACCTGACGCCGCGGCACCGGGATCCTCATCAGGTCGCGGGCGAGCACGACCTCCCCGTCGAAGTGCCGCCGCACCTCCGCCACGAACGCCGGCTCGTCGGCGAACCCGTACCGCTCGGAGAAGTGCGTCAGCACCAGCCTGCGCACCCCCGCGTCCGCCGCCACCAGCCCCGCCTCGAACGCCGTCAGGTGCCCGTACTCCTTGGCCAGCGCGCTCTCCGACGACAGGAACGTGCACTCGATCACCAGCAGGTCCACCCCCGAGGCCAGCTCGAACACGGTGTCGCAGAGCCGCGTGTCCATGACGAACGCCGCGCTCTGCCCCGGCCTGGGCACGCTGCACCGGTCGAGCGTGACCCCGCGCACGGAGCCGGTGCGCTGGAGCTCGCCGACCTCCGGGCCGCGGATGCCGTACGCGGCCAGCCGGTCGGGCAGCATCGTGCGGCCGGCCGGCTCCTGGACGCGGTAGCCGTACGACTCGACGGGGTGAGACAGGCGGCGCGCGGTCAGCGCGCCGACGGTGGCCAGGTCGCCGGAGAGCGGGTGCTCGGAGATCACCGAGGTGTCGGCGAAGGCGGCGGCATGGCGGAGCCTGCGCCAGTATTCGGTGCCGGAGCCGGGGAAGACCGCGCGCACCGGGTGCCTGACCCTGTCACGCGCGATGCGCTGCACGACCCCGGGCACGCCCAGACAGTGGTCGCCGTGGAAGTGCGTGACGCAGATCCAGTGCACGTCGTTGGCGCTCACCCCGGCGTGCAGCATCTGCCGCTGAGTGCCCTCGCCGGGGTCGAAAAGGAAGCCTTGCCCGTCCCAGCGCAGAAGGTACCCGTTGTGGTTACGGTGTCGGGTAGGAACCGCGCTGGAAGTGCCCAGCACTACCAACTCACGTGAGGACATGATGACCACAGTCGCCTTCGCCGAGGTGCCGACGCCGGTAGGGCCGTTCGTCCTGGCCGTCACGGAGGTCGGGATCGTCGCGTCGGGCTGGAGGTCCCGTCCGCGGCTGGACGAACGGCTCGCCCTGGCTGAAGTCCATGATTCGGATCGTACGGCCTTCGCGGTCGCCGAGCTGAACGCTTATTTCGCCGGCGAACTGAAGGCCTTCGAGACGCCGGTGGACTGGCGGCTGATGTCCGGCTCGCGGCTGCGGGTGCTCCAGACGCTGCACAAGGTCCCGTACGGCACCGCCGTCACGTACGGCGAACTGGCCACGCGCAGCGGCTCCAGCGTGCCCGCCCGCGGCATCGGCTCGATCATGGGCTCCAACCCCATCCCCATCATCGTGCCCTGCCACCGCGTGATCGCGGGCAACGGCCTGGGCGGGTTCAGCGGCGGCGAGGGCGTGGAGACCAAGCGCTGGCTGCTCACCAACGAGGGCTACCTGCAGCCGACACTCCTCGACCTCTAGCAGACTTGTTCTCGTGCGCCAGCAGCCAGTCATCGCCGTCGTGGGCCCCACGGCGGCCGGGAAGTCCGACCTCGCCGTGGACATCGCGCTCCGCCTCGGGGGCGAGTGCGTCAACGCCGACTCCATGCAGCTCTACCGCGGCATGGACATCGGCACGGCCAAGCTCACCCCCGACGAGCAGCGCGGGGTCCTGCACCACCTGCTGGACGTCTGGGACGTCACGGTCACGGCCAGCGTGGCCGAATACCAGAAGCTGGCCAGGCAGGTCATCGACTCCGTCGAGGTGCCCGTGCTGGTCGGCGGCAGCGGCCTGTACGTGCGGGCGGCCATCGACGAGCTGGAGTTCCCCGGCACCGACCCGGAGATCAGGGCCAGGCTGGAGGGCGAGCTCGTAGAGCGCGGCCCTGCCCCGCTCTACGAGCGCCTGCGCGACCTCGACCCGGTGGCCGCGGCGGCGATCCTGCCGAGCAACGGCCGCCGCATCGTCCGCGCGCTGGAGGTGATCGAGCACTCCGGGCGCCCGTTCTCGGCCACCATGCCCGGCTACGACGCCGTCTACCCGAGCGTGCAGATCGGCCTCGACGTGCCCAGGCCGGAGCTGGACGAGCGGATCGCGCTCAGAGTCGAGCGCATGTGGCAGGCGGGCCTGGTCGAGGAGGTGCGGGCCCTGCTCGGGCAGGGTCTGGCCGAGGGCCGCACGGCGAGCCGCGCCCTCGGATACGCCCAGGTCATCCGCTTCCTCGAGGGCGAGTGGAGCGAGGAGCAGGCGATCGAGGAGACCGTCAGGACCACCAGGCGTTTCGCCCGCCGCCAGGAGTCGTGGTTCCGCCGCGATCCCAGGGTGCGCTGGCTGCCGTACGACGCGCCGGATCTTCTCGATCGGTCCCTGGCGCTAATCTCCGCAAACCCGTTCGCATAAGCTTGTAAAATGCGGTTTCTTAAGGGGCACGGCACCGAGAACGATTTCGTCATCCTTCCCGACCCTGGCGGAGAGGCAGGCGTGACCGCCTCGCTCGTCGCCAAGATCTGCGACAGGAGAGCCGGCATAGGGGCGGACGGCGTGCTGGTGGTGACGCGCACCAAGGAGAGCCCTGAGGTGGCCGAGCACGCCGCCGTGGCCGAGTGGTTCATGGACTACCGCAACGCCGACGGCAGCGTGGCGGAGATGTGCGGCAACGGCGTGCGCGTGTTCGCCCGCTACCTGCTCGACGAGGGGCTGGAGAAGCCCGGCGAGTTCATGCTGGCCACCAGGGGTGGCGTACGCAGGGTCCACGTCGAGCCCAACGGCGACATCACCGTCGACATGGGCAAGCCCGTCATCCGTGGCGAGAGCGTGGCGACCGTCGGCGGCCAGGAATACCCGGGGCTCCACGTCGACATGGGCAACCCCCACCTGGCCTGCGCCATCGGCGACCCCGTCGCCCAGCTCGACCTCCACTACCAGCCGGGCTTCGACCCTGGCGTCTTCCCCGGCGGGGTCAACATCGAGCTGTTCAACCCCGTCGGCACCAGCCGCGCGGTCATGCGCGTCCACGAGCGCGGCTGCGGGGAGACCCGCTCCTGCGGCACCGGCACGGTGGCCACGGCCGCCGCCGCCGCGGCCCTGTCCGGCGAGACCACCGGCACCTGGACGATCGAGGTGCTCGGCGGCACGCTGACCGTCGTCCTGGACGAGGAGACGAGCTACCTTTCCGGCCCCGCGGTCATCGTGGCCCGCGGCGAACTGATGCTTGCAGAATAATGTTCTTCTGAGGGATGCTGGGTTCACTTCGCGAACTGAGAGGTGGACCATGGCTGACCCACGCACCACCGCGACGCAGGTCAAGGCGGCGATCGGCCAGTACGGCGGCGGGTTCATGATCTCCCGAGAGGCCAAGGCCGTCTGCGAGGAGTACGGCCTCGGCGCCCGCGAGCTCTACTTCCGGGGGCGCTGCGGCGTGCTCGGCGAATGCGAGGCCGACGTCGTCAATTCGGTCGTCGTCTTCTTCCCGCCCGAGCACGTCGAGCAGAGCTGGAACGGCGGCCGCAAGCTCCCCGTCGAGCAGGCCGTCGAGCTGTACGCCGAGGTCTGCAGGGCCTGGGGGCGGCGCAAGCTGGGCGGCTACGACGGCTGCGCGAGGCTCGCCGAGCTGCTCCAGCGGGTCGCCGAGAGCGCCCCGTGCGCGGGCGTCCCGCTGTTCGCGGGCTGGCGGGCTGTACCGCTGCCCGACGACCCGCCCGCGCGGGCGGTACAGCTCATGCACGTCGTACGCGAGCTGCGCGGTGGTCTGCACGCCAACGCCGTGATCGCGGCCGGCCTGCACCCGCTGGAGGCCACGCTCGCGAGCGGCCACGACGCGACACCGTTCGGGACCACCACGGGAGAGATGATCGCCAGGTTCTTCCAGTGGCCCGAGCCGTACGCCACGCCGGGCCCGGAGCTCGTGGCGCGCCGCGCGGCGGTGGAGGAGACGACGGACGACCTGATGGCACCGGCATTTTCGGTCCTTGACAGCAGCGAAACGGACGAGCTGATCGGCCTTCTGCGTTTTGGGGACGCTCGTTGACCTGGCAGACTGGCTGCCCATGGACGTGGACATCTGGGCCTGGGTCGGCGAAACCCAGCAGCAGCTTTCCGAGGCGGGCAACGTTGGCCTCGCCATGGCGCTGGGAGACCTCCCCGCACAGGCCTACGAGGGCCGATATCCGCAGCTCGACGTCATGGCCCCGGCCATCGCGCAGCAGGCCGAGGCCCTTGAGCTGCCCTGGCTCGAGTTCTACGCCCGCTACTGGCACCTGATCGGCCGCATCGGCGACCGGGCGCAGGGCGCGGTCGCCCTCGACGACGCGCAGCAGCTGCTGGCGTTCGCCCAGCGCGAAGACGTACGCGAGTGCCCGGCCGCCCCGGCGGCGGTCGAGGCCCTGGCCATCGCCTGGGCCAACACCGACGGCCCCGGCTACGCGAGCGAGCGCCTGGAGACGCTCGGGGCGCACATCGAGGGCATGAGCCCGGAGAAGTCCGCCTTCACGGGCCTCGTCACCCAGTACGTCGCCGCGCTCGTCGACGCCGGCAAGCCGGGCGAGGCCGTGACCTATGCCGAGTCCGCCGTCGAGCGGCTGCGGGTCGCGGGCCGCGAGGCGAGCTGGGAGCTCGGCGCCGAGAGCGCCCGCGCGCTGCTCGCCGCCGGCCGCACCGAGGACGCGCTCAACGCGCTGCAGGCCGCGGCCGAGTTCCAGGCCGACGACCCGGTGGCCAAGGAGCACCGCGACGGCGTGCGCCGGGCCCTGATCCTCGCCACCCTCGGCCGCACCGCCGAGGCCGTCGACGCGCTGCCCGACCTCGACGTGGTCGGCGAGCACCCGCGCGTGTTCGTGGAGTGGTCGCAGGCGGTCAGCAAGCTGGCCGACTCCTCCCAGATCACCAACACCTGGCAGCTCGGCCGCGTGCTGCGCCAGTGGGTCGACTACTTCGGCATGATGGGCGGCTACCGCGCCCGCGTCGAGCTCGCGCTGGTCGCGGGCGACCTGGCCATCGCCAGGCAGGGCGTGTGGCAGGCCAGGCTGCTGGCCGACCTGACCGAGTCCGCCGCCACCGAGCTGCGCGCGAGCGAGGGCGTCGCCGAGCGGGTCGCCGCCCTGCGCGCCGCCGCCGAGGCCACCTCCGAGCCCGAGGCCCCGGGCTCGCTCAGCGAGCGCGTCGGCCTCTTCGACGCCGCCGACGGCTTCAACGCCGACCCGGAGCGGTGGGTGGGCTGGCTGGCGCCGCTGTCCGGGGAGGACCTGGAGGCCACCCGCCGCCACACCACCACGCTCGGCTTCCTCGGCTACCCCGCCACCGGCGCCGACATCTACTGGAAGATGCTGGTCGACACCGGCGCCATCGCCACCGCCGACTCCGACGACGTGGCCTACCTGACCACGCTGCTCGTCGAGGCCCGCCAGGACGAGCGGCTCGAGCAGATGGCCGCGATGCTGCCGCACGCCGCCCAGCACCTCACGCTGGCCCGGCTGCACAGCGCGCGCGAGCGCTGGGAGGAGACGGTCGAGGCCGCTGAGCACGCCGTCGCGGCCGGCGCCGGGCTCGACGCCCGCCGCCTGCTGTCCGGCGCCGCCCAGCAGCTCGACGCCAACTCCAGGGCCGCGGAGGTGCTGCTGGAGGTGATCGACGAGCTCGCCGACGAGGACGTCTGGCGCATGATCGTCATGGCCACCTCGGCGGAGGACTGGGACACCGTACGCAAGGGCGCGGCCAAGATCGGCATGCCGATCAAGTCCAAGGAGGGCCCGATCGAGGAGGAGATGGGCCTCATCAGGCTCATCCTGCCCGCGCCCGACGGCGGCCAGCGCCAGGTGCTGTCCATCCGCACCGGCCCCGCCACGGCCAGGCTCGCCCTGCCGCAGCCGCGCGGCATGGACTACAACGCCGGCGACCTGGTCGTCTTCGACCCGCAGCTGCTGGAGCCGGTGCCCGACGACCCGCAGGAGCAGCAGAATTTCGTGCCGCCGTTCGCCGCGGTGCGCATCCTGCGGCCCGGCGGCTACACCAGCTACTTCTTCGACGGCGCCGCGCCGAGCGAGGAGGACTGGGCGGAGTTCACCGAGGTCATGGCCGAGCGCGGCTGGCCCATGTGGGTCTACAGCGACGAGAACTACACCATCACCCACCCTTCCACGGGCGAGGCGCTGCCCGGAGTGTTCGGCTGGGTCGCGGTCCCGCCCAACGTGTCGGCGTCCGAGGTCGACGCGCTACTCGACGACGCCACGGAGCGGTGGGTGCACCCGCTGGCCTGGCTCGACCTGGCGCGCGAGATCGACGTCGAGGTCGAGCGGCACGAGCGGATCGTCAAGGAATACGGCCTCTGACGGCCGCGTCCCGGCCTTGGACGGGCGTCACCCGCGTGGCGCCCTTCCCTCGGGACGCGGCGCGTGCAGGTGAGCGGGAAGGCGGGATGTGACGTGCTGGAGCGGTTCGGGCTCGACGGCAAGGTGGCCATCGTCACCGGCGCGTCCTCGGGGCTGGGGGTCGCGTTCGCCCGTGGTCTCGCGGAGGCCGGCGCCGACGTCGTGATCGGGGCCCGGCGCGCCGACCGCCTGGAGGCGACGCGGCGGCTGGTCGAGGAGACCGGCCGCCGGTGCCTGGCCGTGCAGACGGACGTGGCGCGTCCGGAGGACTGCGACGCGCTGGTGGCCGCCGCCGTCGAGGCCATGGGCGCCGTGGACGTGCTGATCAACAACGCCGGCATCGGCACCGCCGTGCCCGCGCTGCGGGAGACGCCCGAGGAGTTCCGGCAGGTCATCGACGTCAACCTGCTCGGCACGTACTGGATGGCCCAGGCGTGCGCGCGGGTGATGCGGCCCGGCTCGTCGATCGTCAACATCGGCAGCATCCTCGGCGAGACCACGGCCGGGCTGCCCCAGGCCGCCTACAGCGCCTCGAAGGCGGCGATCGTCGGCCTCACCCGGGACCTCGCGCAGCAGTGGACCGGCCGGCGCGGCATCCGGGTCAACTGCCTGGAGCCCGGGTTCTTCCACTCGGAGATGACCGAGCAGTTCAAGCCCGGCTACGTGGAGGCGGTCGTCGAGTCCAGGGTGGTGATGAAGCGGCCGGGCGATCCGGCGGAGCTGGTGGCCGCGGCCGTCTTCCTGGCCGGTGACGCGGCCTCGTACATCACCGGGGTGACGCTTCCCGTGGACGGCGGGGTCCTGCTCACCTGACGCGGGCGGCTACGAGCCGAAGCGGGTCACCGGCCGGCCGGCCGAGCACTCGATCTCGAGCTCGACCTCCGCGCCCTCCTCCGGCTCGAACTCCACCTTGGCCCTGCGGGCGGGCCCCGGCTCGACCTGGTCCACCGAGTAGTTCTGGGCCGGGCTCCACGAGCGCAAGGTGATCAGGTCGCCCTCGCACGAGGCGATCACGGTGCCGCCCGCGGTGCGGATCAGCTTGCCCTGGGTCGGCTGCGGCGGCGTCCCCGTCGGCGCGGATGGCGTGGCGGTGGCGCGCTGGGTGGCGGTGTTCAGGGCGGCGCGGACCTCGGCCGGGCTGAGCACGTGGCCGGAGTCGCCGGTGAGGCCGGTGCCGAGCAGGGTGAGCACCGCCACGGCCGCGCCGGTGGCGGCGACGGCGGTGGCGGCCCAGGCCAGCACGAGTCTCTTCATGGTCGACAACCATCCCCCATGTACGGCTAACGCCAGGTTAAGGCGGCGCTAAGGCTGCTCGGGGCATCGCCATCGACCGTCTACGTTCTTGTATATGGCTGACATCCTGCTCATCGAGGACGATGTGGCGATCCGTACGGCGCTCAGCCGCGGGCTGCGCGATCTCGGTCACGCCGTCTCCTCGTCCCCGACGGCGCTGGACGGGCTGCGACTGGCCGTGCAGGACCGTCCCGACCTGATCGTGCTCGACCTCGGCCTGCCGGATCTGGACGGGGTGGAGCTGCTGCGGATGTTGCGGGCGGTCAGCAAGGTGCCGGTCATCGTGGCGACCGCGCGTGACGGGGACGCCGAGATGGTGCCGGTGCTGGACGCGGGAGCCGACGACTACGTGGTCAAGCCGTACAGCGCGGCGCAGCTCGACGCGCGGGTGCGGGCCGTCCTGCGGCGGGCCGGGGGGTCGGCGCCGGAGCCGGCGCTGGCGGTGGGGGCGTTGCGGGTGGACCCGCGGGCGCGTACGGCCACGCTCGACGGGGCGGCGCTGGATCTGACGCCGCGCGAGTTCGACGTGCTGCACTATCTGGCCGCGCGGCCCGGCGAGGTGGTGACCAAGCGGGAGCTGCTGACGGAGGTGTGGCAGCTGCCGTACGGGGGCGCGGACAAGACCGTGGACGTGCACCTGTCGTGGCTGCGCAGGAAGCTGGGCGAGACGGCCGCGGAGCCCCGCTACCTGCACACGGTGCGCGGGGTCGGCGTCAAGCTGGTCGAGCCGTCATGACGCGCGTGACGACGGCGGGGCGGAGTCCGGCCGGGACGGCACCGCAGGCGAGAGGCCGATCCGAGCGGAGGGTCCAGGTGTGAGGCGGTGGCTGGCGTGGCTGGTGGCGGCGACGACGTCTCTCGTGCTGATCGCGTTGCTGGTGCCGATGGCGCTGCTCATCCGGGCCGTGGCCGAGAACGGCGCGATGGGCCGGGCGACCGCCGCCGCCGAGTCCGTGGCGGTCGCGGTGGGCACGCCCGACCTGGAGCTGGCGATGGAGCAGGTGTCGCGGCCGGTGACGGTGTTCCTGCCGGGCGGGCGCACGGTGGGCGCGGCGGCACCCCGTACCGACGCCGTACGCCTGGCCGCGACCGGGCGCAGCGTCACCGCCGTGGCCTCCGGCGGCAGGGAGGTGCTGGTCTCCGCGCAGTCGTCCGGGGGGACGGCGGTGATCAGGGTGTTCGTGCCCGACGCGGAGCTGATGAAGGGCGTGCGCGAGGCGTGGCTGGGCCTGCTCGTGCTGGGGATCGTGCTGGTGGTGCTGGGCATCGTCCTGGCGGACCGGCTGGCGCTGGCCGTCACGCGGCCGGTGGACGGGCTGGCCCGGGTCTCGCACCGGCTGGCCGGGGGCGACCTGACGGCTCGGGCGGAGCCGGGCGGGCCGCCGGAGGTGCGTTCGGTGGCGCTGGCGCTCAACCAGCTGGCGGGGCGGATCGACGACCTGCTGGTGGCGGAGCGGGAGTCGGTGGCCGACCTGTCGCACCGGCTGCGTACCCCGCTGACCGGCCTCAGGCTGGACGCCGAGTCGCTGCGCGACCCTGAGGAGGCGGCGCGGCTGCAGGCTCGCGTGGACGCCCTGGAACGGGCGGTGAGCGCCGTCATCAAGGAGGCGCGGCGCCGCTCGGCCGGGCGCGCGTCGTGCGACGCGGCGGCGGTGGTGGGGGAGCGGGTGCGGTTCTGGTCGGTGCTGGCGGAGGACCAGTGCCGCGAGGTGTCGATCTCGCTGCCCGACGGGCCGCTGCCCGTCGCGGTGGGCGCCGAGGAGCTCGCGGCCTGCGTGGACGCCCTGCTCGGAAACGTGTTCGCGCACACCCCGGAAGGGGCCTCCATGGCGGTACGGCTCACGCCGCACCCGTCGGGGGCCGTGCTGGCGGTCGAGGACTCGGGGCCGGGCTTCGACCCGGAGCTGCTGGAACGGGGCAACAGCGGGGGCGGTTCGACCGGCCTCGGCCTCGACATCGCCCGCCGTACCGCCGAGTCCTCGGGCGGCCACCTGGCCGTCTCGACGCCCGAAGGGGGCGGCGCACGCGTGGAGATGGTCTTAACGGCCGCTTAGCGCGCGATTATCGGAGACCGCGATTTCGTGGAGTCATGCAGATCACGAAGAAGTTCATCGTCGTCGGTGCCGGGATCGTCACGCTGGTCGCCGGCGGGGGCGTCGCCTTCGCCGCCGCCGCGCCCACGGCCGCCGCCCCCAAGGTCACGGCCGAGCAGGCCATGGAGCTCGCCCACAAGGAGGTGGCGGGGGCCTGGGTCAGCGAGCTCGACTACCAGCGCAGGGGCACGCAGCCCGACGTGTGGGAGGTCGAGCTGACCAAGGGCACCGAACGGCACGAGCTGGACGTCGACGCGGCCACCGGCAAGGTCACCGAGCACCAGACGGACAAGGACGACGACGACCACGGCCACGACGACGACTGACGGCATCTCCCACGGCCACCAGGCCCACCGCGCGCGGCGGTGGGCCTTCTGCCGTCAGCGGGTCATCTTCATGACGACCGGGCGGTGGTCGGACAGGGTGCTCGACAGGACGGAGCCGCTCGTGGTGGTGATGCCCCTGGTGTAGATGTAGTCGATGCGGGCGTCCCCGTGGGTCGGCTTGTTGGCGTACCTCGCGCCGGTGTCCACCCAGCCCGCGCTCACGAACTTCTTCGACAGCGCGTCCGTGGGCGGCGCGTTGAAGTCGCCGGTGAGGATCAGCGGTGACCGGGAGCCCAGGTAGTTACGCACCTTGTCCGCCTGGGCCTCGCGGCGGGCCACCGAGGTGGCCGACAGGCCCGGGGACAGGTGGGTGGTGAAAACCGTGATCGTCGACCCGCCGCCGAGGTCGAGCTTGGCCCCCGCCATGGAGCGGTTGACCGGGCAGGTCTCGAAGTCGGAAATCGGGATCGTCACCCGCTCGAGGATCTTGAACGAGGACAGGATCGCGTTGCCCGCCTTGCCGGGCTGCGGATCGTCACAGGGGCCGGGGTTGTCGCCCGCGCCGAAGTGGGCGTTGGCCGTGAGGTCCCAGCCGAGCTCGTCGGCTAACTGCTTGACCTGGTCGGCCTCCGGCTTGCGATGGATCTCCTGCACGGTCACGATGTTGGCGCCGCTGCTGCGGATCACTCCGGCGATGGCCTTCATGTCGGCGGTGTCGCCCGCGACGTTCCAGTCGAGGACCACCAGGTTCGTCGTGGCGTGCGCCGGTGCGGGCAGGGCGGTGGAGGCGAGCACCGTGACGGCGGCGGCCATCATCACTTTGATCCGTTTTGTCGCATGCATGCAGTCGGATCTTACGGACCGCGTGACTGTTCGTATAGATCTTCAGCAACTCGACAGGATGCTCTCCATGGCGTCCTTCTCCGCCGACGTCACCCATACGCCGTACTTCGTCTTCACGTCGATCTGGCGGGCGATGTAGGTGCACCGGTACGACTTGCGCGGCGGCAACCAGGTGGCGGCGTCGGAGTCGCTCTTCTGGCCGTTGAGCGGGCCGTCGACGGCCATGAGGTTCAGCGGGTCGTTGGCGAACTCCTTGCGCTTGTCCGCCGCCCACTGCTGCGCGCCCTTCTGCCAGGCGTCCGACAGCGGGATCACATGGTCGATCTGGACGGCGGTGCTGGTGTCCTGGCCTCGCTTGAAGTCGATGGTCTTGCCGCTGTACGGGTCGTGCAGCGTGCCGCTCAGCACGATGCAGTCGTGCGTTCCGGCCTTGAACTTCTCGTCCACCAGGTCCCGCTTGAGTATGTCGTTACGGGTGTCGCAGCCGTTGTGGTCGACGTCCGACCACGCCGGGCCGAACTTGTCCCGGTCGAACCCGGTCTTCGGGGCGCGGCCCTTGACGGTCAACTTGGCGAGCTTCTTGCGGGCGTCCGAGACGGACACCGAGTCGGACTTGCCCGACTTGTCAGTACCGGCCGAGGACTGCCCCTGCAGCCCGCCGCAACCCGCCAGCATCGCCACCGTGGCCACACCGGCCATGAACGCCCGAACCCGCCGCCCCACGCCCACTCCCCAGACTTCGCCCTACCTCCGTAAAGTCTAGGTCAAGTGCCCATAAAAGACCTTTCAACGCGTCCAAGGCGGCTACTTCAACGTTTGATCTTCTCCATCCCGGGGTCGAACAGCGGCTCCGCGGCGACCACCGCGGGCACCCGGCGACCGAAGTAGGAAATGTCGACGTCGGTCCCGGGCTCGGCGAGCTCGCTCGGCAACCAGGCGTACGCGATGGGCCGGTGGATGGTGTGCCCGTACGCCGCGCTCGTGACGTACCCGACCGTGCGCCCCGCGTGCCGCACCGGCTCCTTGCCCATGACCACCTCGGTGCTGAGCAGCGGCACCAGCCTGCGCGTGACGTCGGCCCCCAGCGCGTCGCGGCCGACGAAGTCCTTGTCCGCCCTGACCGCGAAGCCCAGCCCGGCCTCGTACGGGTTGTGCTCGGTCGTCATGTCCACGCCCCAGAGCCGGTAGCCCTTCTCCAGCCGCAGACTGCTGAACGCGGCCCGCCCGCCCGCGACCGCCATCTCGCGCGACCATAGCGTGTCCCAGAGCTTGAGCCCCATGTCGGCGCTGGTGTAGAGCTCCCAGCCCAGCTCGCCCACATAGGAGACCCGCATGGCCAGCACCGGAACGTGCCCGACATATCCGGTCTTGCAGCTGAAGTAGCGGAAACCCTCATGCGACAGGTCCATGTCGGTGAGCGGTTGCACCAGCTCCCTCGCCTGCGGCCCCCACACGCCCACGCAGCACGTGCCCGGCGTCAGGTCGCGCACGCGCACCCCGCCGGGCGCGTGCCTGGTCAGCCAGTCGAGGTCGAGATTGCCGTTCGCGCCGACCTGGAAGACGTCCGCCTCCAGCCGCGCCACCGTGAGGTCCGAGCGGATGCCGCCCTTGACGTCGAGCAGCAGCGTGTACGTGACCGAACCGGGCTTCTTGTCCACGTTGTTCGTGGTCATCCGCTGCAGGAACGCCGCCGCCCCCGGCCCGCTGACCTCGATCCGCTTGAGCGGCGTCATGTCGTAGAGCGCCACCCGTTCCCTGGTGGCGTACGACTCGGCGGCGGCCACCGGCGACCAGTAGCGCGAGGCCCATTCGTCGCGTCGCGCCGCGCCCAGGAAAGGCTCGACGGCCTCCTCCGGCAGGTCAGGCATCAGGTCCTCCTCCAGGAGCGGCACGTTGGCCGCGAACCAGTGCGGCCGCTCCCACCCTGCCGCCTCCAGGAAGAAGGCGCCCAGCTCCCGCTGCCGCGCGTGGAACGGGCTGGTACGCAGCGGCCGCGGCGACTCCATCGGCTGGAGGGGGTGGATGACGTCGTAGACCTCGACGAAGTTCTGCCTGCCGCGCTCCTCGACGAACGCGGGCGACAGCTGCGCCTGCTCGAACCTGCTCAGCTCACATTCGTGCAGGTCGAACCCGGACTGCCCGTCCACCAGCACCTCGGCCAGCGCCCGCGCCACCCCCGCCGAATGGGTCACCCAGACGGCCTCGGCCAGCCAGAACCCGTCGAGGTGCGGCGCCTCGCCGATCAGCGGGAACCCGTCGGGCGTGAAGGAGAAGATCCCGTTGATGCCGTCCTCGTACTTGGACTCGGCGAGGGCAGGCAGCAGCTCGACCGCGTCCCGCCAGGCGGGGTCGAAGTCCTCCTCGGTGAACGCCTGCACCGACGGCATGACGGTGCCCTTGGGGCCGATCTCGTCCTGGGCGACCGGCATGGGCCGGTGGGAGTAGGAGCCGATGCCGATACGGTCGCCGTGCCGGCGGAAGTACAGGTCGCGGTCCTGGTGGCGGAGGATGGGGCCCTCCGGCTGGGGAGAGAGGGGGCCCGACCTGGCGTACTGGTGGGCCAGGGGCAGCAGCGGCACCGTCAGCCCGGCCATCTTCCCGATCGAGGGCCCCCAGAAGCCCGCCGCGCACACCACCACGTCGGCGGGGATCGTCCGGTACTCGCCGGAGGTCACGACCGCGACGCCGGTGACCCGGCCGCCCTTCTGCTCGATCCCCGCCACCGTGTGCCGTTCCAGGAATCTGGCGCCTCGTCCGGTGGCCCGCGCCGCCTGCGCCTGCCCGCACGCGACCGCGGCGGCCAGCCCGTCGGTCGGTACGTGGTACCCGCCGAGCACCTTGTCCCTGTCCAGCAGCGGCCACAGCTCCGCGCACCGCCCGGGGTCGATCAAGTGGCCCTCGACGCCCCACGACTCGGCCCAGCCGACCTTGCGGTGCAGGTCGGTCCAGCGTTGCGGGGTGGTGGCCACCTCCAGCCCGCCGACCTGGCGGAAGCACGACCCGCCGAGCCCGGTGTACTTGCGCACGGTGTAGGCGGCGAACTCGGTCATCGTCTTCGACGGGTTCGTCTGGAAGACCAGGCCGGGCGCGTGCGAGCTGGACCCGCCGGCGGCGAAGAGCGGCCCCTGCTCCACCACCGTGACGTCGGTCCGCCCTCGCCCGGTGAGCTCGTCGGCGAGGGCGCAGCCCACGATCCCGGCTCCTACGATCACCAGACGCGGACGGCTCATGACGCCTCCGGGTTGTTCCTTAATGCGCAACACGTACCGGATATGCAATGACGATAAAGCCCTGTGCACCTGCGAACAAGGCTGCCTTAGTCTGAAGCTGGATCATGACATGTCGGAAAGAGGGGACAAAGAGGGGACATGGCGCAGCGGCGCTTGCTGGAGGGACTCGGAGTCACCGTCGCCGAGGAGAGCGCCTATCGCGCGCTGCTCAGGCACGGACCGGCGACGCTGAGCCAGCTCGCCGCCGAGACCGGCTCGTCCGCCGCGGCCATCCGCCGCATGCTGCCCAGGCTGGAGGACCTCGGCCTCATCTCCCGGGTGGCCGGCCGGCCGCTGCGGCTCATCGCCACTCCGCCGAACGTCGCCATCGACATCCTCGTCGCGCGCCGCCAGGAGGAGATCGCGCACAGCAGGGCCGCCGCCGCGCTGCTGGCCACCGAGGTCGCCGAGCGCAACGGGCCGCACCCGGAGGAGGTGCTGGAGGTGGTGAGCGGGCGCGACGCCGTGGCCCGCCGCTATCTCCAGCTGGAACGCAACGCCACGCGGGAGATGCTCGTGCTGGTGCATCCCCCGTACGCGGTGGACGTCAGCGACGACCGGGAGAACCGCAGGCGGGCGGCCCGCCAGGGGGCGCCCACCCGCGGCATCTACGGCCCGCAGGCGTTCGAGCACCCCGGCATGCTGGCCCACACGCGGCGGGCCATCGCCGACGGCGAGCAGGCCAGGCTCGGGCAGGTGCCGGTCAAGCTGGCCATCGCCGACGCCCGCACGGCCATCCTGCCCCTGGTCTCCGACGAGGACCAGGCCGTGGAGAGCGCGCTCGTTGTGCACCCGTCCGCGCTGCTGGACGCCCTGGTGGGGCTGTTCGAGACGCTGTGGCGAGCCGCCGTGCCGCTCCGCCTGACCGCCGCGGACGGCCTGGAGCCCGAGGTGTGGCCGCGCACGCCCGACACGGAGGTGCTGGCGCTGCTGGCGGCCGGGATGAAGGACGACGCCATCGCCCGGCAGCTGGGGCTCAGCCCGCGTACGGTGCAGCGCCGGGTGCAGGTGCTGTGCGAGCGCCTGGACGCCAGGACCCGCTTCCACGCCGGCTTCCTCGCCGCCCAGCACCGCCTGCTCGAATGAGCTAGGCCTCGGCGCTCAGGGCCGCCTTCGTCAGCTCCGCCTGGCGCTGGATCTGCCCCAGGACGATGGGGTTCAGCCCCTTGGCCTGGAACGTGGCGACCATCTGGTCCATCACCGCGTTCGCCCGGTCCAGGTCCCCCTGCCGCGCCTCGGCCCTGGCCAGGCGGCGCATCACCATGTTCAGGGTGATGTTGTCGATGCTCGCGTCGCGGGCGACCCGGCTGAGGTGCTCGATGCCCTGCTTGGGATCCGGCGGCCGGACGCGCAGCCGCTTGCCCGCCGTCACCGCCTTGAACTCGCGCTCGGCGTTCAGCCCCTTGACCAGGCGGGCGTAGACGGCCAGCGGGTGGGCGCCGTAGCGGTCGATGACCTCGTCCAGGGCCTCGTTCCCCGAGCGCAGCGCGGGCGAGTCGGAGCCGAGCAGCGAGAACAGCTTCCCCTGCTCCTCGCCCAGCATCAGCTCGGCCACCTGGTGGTCGTCGCGGCCGACCGGGAAGCGCACCCTGACCAGGCACGCGGGGGAGACGATGCGGGAGCCGTCCGCGGCGATGTACTGGGCGCGCACGTGATATTCGCCGGGCTGCTGGAAGTAGTGGCCGTCGCGGCCGTGCCCGATGTACGCGCTGCGGTACATGGCCGGGTTGCCCTCGTCCAGCCGGATCTCCGGCGAGGCGTCCACGCAGTGCCGCATCATCGGCCGGTACAGCACGGTCCTGCCGCCCGGCTGCGTGATAGACACCTGCGTGAACTCGGTGTCGGGGTGCAGGTGGGCGTGCGTGACGCGGGGCTCGCCGGCGCAGGACAGCTTGAACTCGACCACGACGGGCTCGCCCAGCTCGAACGACTCCTTGGCGCGCAGCTCCAGCCGCAACCCGGAGCGGTCCTCGACGGGCTGCTCGAACGGCGCGATCTCGGCGGCGCCGGTGCCGAACGCGTTCGCGCCCATGGCCACGTCGCGGTAGAAGCCGTGGCGCAGGTGGACCAGCTCCGGGTCCGTGAACTGGAACGGGAACGCGGCCCAGTAACCCGGCTCGCCACCGGGTCTGTAGTTCTGCACGTAGTTCATCCACGACAGATCGCCGAAGCCGCCGTCGGGACCCAGGGGCTGGGGCGGGCTGCCGAGGTTCTTCTGCCAGGAGTGCAGCAGGTTGAAGGCGTGCCCGAGCTCGTGCACGTACGTACGCAGCTGCGCCCGCTGCGCCTGCGGCGCCGTCCCCTTGATCACGTCGTAGAACACCGCGGACCCCTGCCGCTGGTGCGCGTCGTTGTAGTCGAACATGATCCCTCGGTAGCCGCCCACGTGCTTGCTGGCCACCAGCAGCCACACGCGCCAGGCCGGCGCGTCGCCGAACGCGCCGAACTGCTGCGTCATCGCGTGATGCAGCTCGGCGTCGTCCCACGCCAGGTCCGCGCCCGACCCGTCCACCGGGATCACCCCCGGCTCCGCGAGGGTCAGCTCGATGCCCGCCTCCGCGTACGCCGCCCGCACGCTCAGCTCCCTGGCCGGCAAGCCGCTCGGCCCCGGCAGCGTACCGGTCTGGTACGACACGAACGGCACGGTTCCGATCACCGAGTCCTGCTCCAGCAGCACGCTGCGGAAGTACGGCGAGGCGAAGGCCACCTGGTACGCGCGCCCGGCGACCTCGGCCGTGCCCGACCCGCCGGCGATCGTGACGCTCACGTCCTTCACCGGGGTGTCGAACGTGAAGACCCCGCGCCCCTGGATCCGGGCCCCCTGCACCGTGGGGGCGTTGACCACGAACGAGCCGGCGTAGGAGGTCGTCGCGCCCGCCACGGTGAACAGGTCGCCGCTCACCCGCCCGGTGGGTCTGGCCCCGTCGATGTCGACCCGGAGCGCCAGCTGCGAGTCGCCGTCCTGTCCCTGGTACAGCCCGCTGATCATGGGCGCTCCCTCGCTAGGGGCCTACACGAGGGAACACTTCACCGACCGCGGGTGCCTGTCAACGCGATCCGCGAACTTGGAGAGCTCCGAGCAACTCCTCCGACGCCTTGGTGATCGTCTCCACCGCCCGGTCGAACGCCTCGGCGTTGTGCGCGGCGGGCGCGCGGAAGCCGGAGATCTTCCTGACATACTGCAACGCCGCCGCCCGCACGTCCTCCTCGGTCACGCTCTCGGTGAACGGGGGGCGCAGGGTCTTGATGCTTCTACACATGCCTTAACCGTAACTTCGTTCAGCGGGCGTCGACCGCCGGACCGAGCTCGTTGCCGAAGTCGATGGCGATCTTGCGCATGCCCTCGGCCAGGTCGTCGCGGTCGATCGCGTCGATCCGCTCGGCGGGCCCGGAGACCGACATCGCGGCCACCACCCGGTCGCCGTCCCACACGGGCACGGCCAGGCAGTGCACGCCGAGCTCCTCCTCGCCCAGGTCCACGGCGTGACCCTGCGTCCTGACGAGGTCGAGCTCGGTCAGCATGGCCGTCAGGTCGGTGATCGTGTTGGGGGTGCGGCGGGGCATGCCGGTGCGCTCGAACACGGCCACCGCCTCGGCCGCGGGCCGCCCGGCCAGTAGCACCTTGCCCACGGCCGTGCTGTGCGGCAGCACCCGCCGGCCCACCTCCGCGAACATCCGCAGCCTGCGCGGCGAGGGCACCTGCGCCACGTAGACGACGAAGTCGCCCTCGAGCACGGCTAGGTTGGCGGTCTCGCCGGACAGCTCGACCATCTTGGTCAGGTACGGCTGCGCCCACACGCCCACCATGCTCTCGGCGATGCCGCCCAGCCGTACGAGGCCGCCGCCCAGGGCGTACCTCTTGTCGGATTCCTGCCGCACGTAACCGCGGGCGAGCAGGGTGCGCAGCAGCCGGTGGATGGTCCCGTACGGCAGGCCGGTCCTGGCGGCGATCTCCGAAAGGCCAGCCTCGCCCCCGTGCTCGGCCAGCGCCTCCAGCACGTCCAGCGCCCGTTCCACCGACTGGACACTCATAGGGAGACCCCGCGGAGCGAAGCGTCGAGCACCTCGGCCGTGTGGGCCACCCTGATGTCCGAGCCCGCGCGCCGCATGGCCGCGGCGATCTGCATCGTGCAGCCGGGGTTGGCCGAGACCAGCAGCTCGGCGCCGGTCGTGGCGACCGCGCCGGCCTTCCTGTCGCCGAGGTCGCGGGCGGCCTGCGGCTGGAAGATGTTGTACGTGCCCGCCGACCCGCAGCAGATGGCCGACTCGGGGATCTCGCGGACCACCAGGTCGGGGATGCCGCTCAGCAGCTCGCGCGGCTGGGCGCGCACGCCCTGGGCGTGGGCCAGGTGGCAGGCGTCGTGGTAGGCGACCGTGAGCGGCAGCGAGTGCCGCTTGGCCACGGGCCCCAGCTCGGCGAGGTATTCCGACAGGTCGACCACCCTGAACCCCGGCTCGCGCCCGAGCAGCTCGCCGTACTCCTTCATCGACGAGCCGCAGCCGGCCGCGTTCACCACGACGGTGTCGACCCCGGCCTTCTCGAACGTCCTGACCGTGCGGCGCGCCAGCCGCCTGGCCTGGTCGTCGCGCCCGGAGTGCACGCTGAGGGCCCCGCAGCAGCCCTGGCCGCCCGGGATGACCACGTCACAGCCCTCCAGGGAGAGCACCCGCGCGGTGGCCGCGTTCACCTGGGGGAAGAACTCGCCCTGCACGCATCCGGTCAGCATGCCGACCACGGCCCGGCGCTCACCCCGGGCCCTGACGACGCGCGGCATCCGCTGCCGGTGCTCGACGCGCGGCGCGAGCGCGGCCATGGCGCCGAGGCTCGGATGGACCCTGGCGAGGAACGGCGCCAGGCGCCCGGCCAGCCACATCCCCGGCCGCAGCAGCCGCAGCCGGCGCGGATAGGGGAACAGGCTGAACACGATCCCGCGCACGGCCCGCTCCTGCGGATCCCGCACGTGCTCGCGCTCCACCTCGGCCCTGGTCTGCTCGATCAGGCGGTCGTACCGAACCCCGGACGGGCAGGCCGTGACGCACGCCATGCACCCCAGGCAGGCGTCGAAGTGACCGGCCATCTCCGGCGTGATCGGGGTGCCCTCGACGTGCTGCTTCATCAGATGTATGCGGCCGCGCGGCGAGTCCATCTCCTCGCCCCACAGCACGTACGTCGGGCACGTGGGCAGGCAGAACCCGCAGTGCACGCAGTCGTTGATCAGCTCGGGGTCTGCGCCCATGGTCGCGCTCCCTTCGACCCTCCGTTGGCTTTGCAACCCCGGCTCGCTCTCTCCGGGTCGGCTCGCCGCTCCACGTCTGTCAGATCCCTCCCAAGAACCGGCCGGGAGACATCCTGCGCCCGGGATCGAACCGTTCCTTGACCCGCCGCATCAACGGCAGCCCGCTCACCTGCCCCCACCTGTCGACGCCCTCGTACGGCGTGGCCAGCACGTTCAGCCGCCCGCCCAGCGCCTCGATCCGCCCGCGCAGCCGGGTGACGGCCGCCGCGAGTTCCTCCTGCGAGACCTCGCCCCAGAGCTCCAGGTAGGCCCGCCCCGCCGCGGCCGAGCCGCGGAAGGCGAAACCGGCCTCCCCGGCGGCGGCCAGCGCCTCGGCCGCGCGCGCGGGTGGGAACCGGGTCTCCAGCAGCACGTCGTCACTGAGGATCAGCCCCCACCACTCCGGCGCCTCGGCCGTGACCGTGCCCTCTCCCAGCACCTCGCGCAGCGCCAGCGCGCGCTGCTCGGCCGCCGAGCCCTCCACCAGGACCGCGACCGTCGCCTCCTTGCCGTCGGGGCAGTCGATCTCCACGGCGGACGGCTCGGCCTGGGAGGCGGCTAGGCGGAGCAGCACGTCGTTCGCCGGTTCGGTGACCGCCACGAGCCAGCGCCGCTCCGTGGGCAGCGGGTGCAGCCGGAACGTGGCCTCCGCGATCACGCCGAGCGTGCCCTGGGAGCCGGTGAAGAGCTTGCCGAGGTCGTAGCCCGCGACGTTCTTGACCACCCGGCCGCCGGACTTCGCGATCGTCCCGTCGGGCAGCACGACCGTGATGCCGATGAGCAGGTCGCGGGCGGTGCCGTAGCGGAAGGCGCGCGGGCCCGCCGTCGCGGTGGCCAGCGTGCCGCCGACCGTGGTGTGCTCCCTGAACGGCGGGTCCAGCGCCAGCTCCTGGCCCTGCTCGGCGAGGGCGGCGGCCAGCGCGTCCATGGTCAGCCCGGCCTGCGCGCGCACCACGAGATCACCGGCGGCGTGCTCGATGAGGGAGTTCATGCAGCACATGTCGATGAGCACGTCGCAGCGCTCGGGCGGGGCGCCCCAGTGCAACTTGGTGCCGCCGCCCGCCGGCACCGCCGCCAGGTCCTTCTCGGCGCAGGCCCGCAGCACGGCCGAGATCTCCTCGACCGTCTCGGGCAGGGCGACCCAGCGGGGCCGCACGCCGTTGACGGCGTCGTCGGCGTCCGCCTGCCTGATGGTCACCCCCATGTCGACCGGCATCAGAACTGCTCCGCCTTCCCCGACTCCACCAGCGGGTGCACGCCCTTGCGCACTCCCGGCACCTCGCCGCACAGGCGCGGGGTGGGGAACACCTTGCCCGGGTTGGACAGGCCACGGGGGTCGAACGCGCACCGGACGAGCTGCATGGTGTCCAGATCGTCCGCGCTGAACATCTTCGGCATATAGCGGGATTTATCCACCCCGACTCCGTGCTCGCCCGTGATCGATCCGCCGTGCTCGATGCACAGGTCGAGGATCGCCCCGGAGACCACCTCGGCCCGCTCGCCGGCCCCCGGCTCCTCGTCGTCGAACAGCACGAGCGGGTGCAGGTTGCCGTCCCCGGCGTGGAAGACGTTCGCCACCCTGATGCCGTGCTCGTGCGAGAGCCGGTCGATGGCCGCCAGCACACCGGGCAGGGACGTGCGCGGCACCACGCCGTCCTGGACGATGTAGGCCGGGCTGATGCGCCCGACGGCGGCGAACGCCGACTTGCGGCCCTTCCAGATCGCCGCCCGCTCGGCCGGGCCGGCGGCCACCCGCAGCTCGAAGGCGCCCGAGCAGATCTCCGTGAGCCGGGCGAACTGCTCGTCCACCTCCGCCCGCGGGCCGTCCAGCTCCACGATCAGCACGGCGCCTGCGCCCTCGGGGTAACGGCAGGCCACCGCCGCCTCGGCCGCCTCGATGGCCAGCGCGTCCATCATCTCGATCGCGGCGGGCACGATGCCCGCGCCGATGATCGCCGAGACGGCCTGGCCGCCCTGCTCGATGCTCTCGAACGCGGCCAGCACCGTGGTCACGGCTTCCGGCGCGCGGCTGAGGCGTACCGTGATCTTGGTGGCGATGCCCAGCGTGCCCTCGGAGCCGATGAACGCGCCCAGCAGGTCGTAGCCGGGGTCCATGCGGTCGAGCGCGACCAGGTCGCCGTCGGGGGTGACGATCTCGCAGGCCTCGACGTGGTTGACGGTGAAGCCGTACTTGAGGCAGTGGGCGCCGCCGGAGTTCTCGGCGACGTTGCCGCCGATGGAGCAGACCTGCTGGCTGGAGGGATCGGGCGCGTAGTAGTAGCCCCGGTCGCGCACGGCCTCGGTGATGGCCAGGTTGGTGACGCCGGGCTCGACGACGGCCCGGCGGTTGTCCAGGTCGATCTCCAGGATCCTGCGCATCTTGGAGGTGACGATGAGCACGCCGTCCTCGCGGGGGAGCGCGCCCCCCGACAGGCCGGTGCCCGAGCCCCTGGCGACGAAGGGCACGCCGAAGTCGTTGCACACGCCCACCACGCGGGCGACCTGCTCGGCCGTGTCGGGCAGCACGACCACGCCGGGGGTCGCCCGGTGGTAGGTGAGGCCGTCGCACTCGTACGTGCGCAGGCGTACCGGATCGGTGATCACCGAGTCATGGGGCAGCAGCGAGCGCAGGGCCGCCGTCAGCGTTTCCAGCACCCGATCCCCCTCTTTTTCCTAGTTCTACGGCATTCGAGCATAGGCGGGAAGCGTCAGGAATTCGGCGAAGTCGTCGTCCAGCGCGACCTCCTTGAACAGCGCCGTCGCCTGACCGTACAGCTTCTCGTCATGGCCGGGCTCCTCGGCGATCCTGGCGAGCTCCTCCGCGATGATCTGCTCGACCAGTTCCTTCGTCACCTGGGCGCCCGTGTCGGCGAGCGTGATGTCGTTGTGGATCCACTGCCAGATCTGCGAGCGCGAGATCTCGGCGGTGGCGGCGTCCTCCATGAGGTTGTGGATCGCCACCGCTCCCAGGCCGCCCATCCAGGCGGCGAGGTAGCGCAGCGCCACGTCCACGTTGTTGCGCAGCCCGGTCTCGGTGATCTCGCCCGGCGTCTCGGAGACGGCCAGCAGCTCGGCGGCGGTCACGCTGACGTCCTCGCGCAGCCGGTCGAGCTGGTTGGGCCGCGACCCCAGGACGCCGTCGAACACCTCGCGGCACACCGGCACCAGATCCGGGTGCGCCACCCACGAGCCGTCGAACCCGTCGCCCGACTCGCGCGTCTTGTCCGCCCGCACCTTCTCCAGCGCCACCGCGTTAACCTCGGGGTCGCGCCGCGAGGGGATGAAGGCCGCCATCCCGCCGATGGCGTGCGCGCCGCGCTTGTGGCAGGTGCGCACCAGCAGCTCGGTGTACGCGCGCATGAACGGGGCCGTCATCGTGACCGCGTTCCGCTCGGGCAGCAGGAACTCGCGGCCCCGGGTCCGGAACTTCTTGATCACGCTGAACAGGTAGTCCCAGCGGCCCGCGTTGAGCCCCGCCGAGTGGTCGCGGAGCTCGTACAGGATCTCCTCCATCTCGAACGCGGCCGGGTAGGTCTCGATGAGGACGGTCGCCCTGATCGTGCCGTGCGGGATGCCGAGGAGCTCCTGAGCCCTGGTGAACACGTCGTTCCAGAGCCGCGCCTCCAGGTGGGACTCCATCTTGGGCAGGTAGAAGTACGGGCCCTTGCCCTTGTCGATCTGCCGCTGGGCGCAGTGGAAGAGGTAGAGCCCGAAGTCGAACAGCGAGCCCGAGACCGGCTGCCCGTCCACCTGGGCGTGCTTCTCGTCCAGGTGCCAGCCGCGCGGGCGCACGACGACCGTGGCCAGCTCGTCGTCGGGCCTGAGCGCGTACGACTTGCCGCCGCTCTCGAAGTCGATCGTGCGGTCGAGCGCGTCGCGCAGGTTGAGGTGGCCGCTCACGCAGTTCTCCCAGAGCGGCGAGTTGGCGTCCTCGAAGTCGGCCAGCCAGACCTTGGCGCCGGAGTTGAGCGCGTTGATGGTCATCTTCTTGTCGACCGGGCCGGTGATCTCCACCCGGCGGTCCTCCAGACCGGGCGCGGGCGGCGCGACCTGCCAGTCGGCCTCCCTGACCTGCTTCGTCTCCGGCAGGAAGTCGAGCAGGCCGCCCGCGGACAGCTCCGCCTGCCGGGCCTGGCGGGCCTCCAGCAGCTCCAGCCGCCTGGCGCCGAACTCCCGCTGGAGGGTCGCCACGAAATCGAGCGCCTCAGGAGTGAGGATCTCGTCGAACCGGTCGAGCATCGGGCCGGTGATCTCCATGGAGTGCCTTTCCGCTTCGTGGAAAACAACTTCTGGATTGTGGAAGTGAAATTACTCCCCTGGTAGTCCCGGGTCAAAGGTTGGGGTTCCTTCGGGGAGTCGTCGGGGGCATCCCCGATGTGGCCGGGGGCGTGTCCGGCCAGGATTGACGGCATGAAGACCATCGCGATCGCGGGCGGGCTGCTGGCCTCCGCGCTGATGTTGACGGGATGCGGGCTCGCGAGCATCGCCGGTCCGAGCAGCGAGGAGACCGCGTCCTACGAGGTGACGGACAAGGTCGCCAAGCTGCAGGTCAAGAGCGGCGCGGGCGAGACCGTGGTGACCGGGACCGACGGCGGCTCCATACGCGTCACCGAGACGCTGCGCTGGCGCGGCGACGACAAGCCGAAGCCGGAGCACAGCGTCGAGGGCGGCGCGCTGCTCATGTCGTACGACTGCCCGTCGAACATGGGCAGCTGCAGCGTCGACTACAAGATCGAGATCCCCAAGGGGCTGGCCGTCGACCTGGACAGCGGCTCGGGCGACGTCACGCTCAGGGGCCTGGCGGGGGAGCTCAACGTACGCGTCGGCTCCGGCGACATGGACGCCGCGGACCTGGCGGGCAAGAAGGTCGTCGCGGAGGCGGGATCCGGGAACGTCGAGCTCAAGTACACCGCCGCGCCCGACAGCGCCGAGCTGCAGGCCGGCTCCGGGGACATCGTGCTGCGCGTGCCGGACGGGGCCTACGACGTGAAGTCCCAGGTGGGATCCGGCGACATCAACGTCTCGGTCAAGAAGGACAGCTCCTCGCCGCACAAGATCTCGCTCAAGGCCGGATCCGGCGACGTCACGGTGTCGGCCGGATAACGGGGTGATTGTGCCGGGGGTGTCGTGCCACCATCGTGGGAAGACACCGAGGTGTCCAGACGTTCCCTAATAGAGATGACACGAATGCACGATTACACCGCGCTCGACCTCGACGAGTTCGAGACCGGCGACATGGACCTCGAGGAGCGCCAGGCGCTGCGCCGCGTGGCGGGCCTCTCCACCGAACTCCAGGATGTCTCCGAGGTCGAGTACCGGCAGCTGCGGCTGGAGCGGGTCGTCCTCGTCGGCGTCTGGACGTCAGGCACCGTGGACGACGCGGAAAACTCCCTGCTGGAGCTCAAGCTCCTGGCCGAGACGGCTGGGTCCCAGGTGCTCGACGGCCTCGTCCAGCGCCGCCAGAAGCCCGATCCGGCCACCTACATCGGCTCGGGCAAGGCGCTCGAGCTGCGCGACGTGGTCGAGTCGACCGGCGCCGACACCGTGATCTGCGACGGCGAGCTGACCCCAGGCCAGCTCCGCCAGCTCGAGGAGACGGTCAAGGTCAAGGTCATCGACCGCACCGCGCTGATCCTCGACATCTTCGCCCAGCACGCCAAGAGCCGCGAGGGCAAGGCCCAGGTCGAGCTGGCCCAGCTCCAATACCTGCTGCCCCGCCTGCGCGGCTGGGGTGGCAACCTGTCCAGGCAGGTCGGCGGTCGCGCCGCGGGCGGCGTCGGCATCGGCGGCCGCGGCCCCGGTGAGACCAAGATCGAGCTGGACCGGCGCCGCATCCGCGAGCGCATGGCCAAGCTGCGCCGTCAGATCAGCGGCATGTCCACCTCGCGCGACACCATGCGCTACCAGCGTCAGCGGCGCGAGGTCCCCGCCGTGGCCATCGCCGGCTACACCAACGCGGGCAAGTCCTCGCTGCTCAACCGCATCACGGGAGCCGGGGTGCTGGTGGAGGACGCGCTGTTCGCCACCCTCGACCCGACCGTGCGCCGGGCGCGCACGGCCGAGGGCCGGCTCTTCACGATCGCCGACACCGTGGGCTTCGTGCGGCACCTGCCGCACCAGCTCGTCGAGGCGTTCCGCTCGACGCTGGAGGAGGTCGCCGAGGCCGACCTGATCCTGCACGTGGTCGATGGCTCGCACCCCGACCCGGAGGGCCAGCTGGCCGCCGTGCGCGAGGTGCTCGCCGACATCGACGGCGCCTCGGACATCCGCGAGATCGTCGTGATCAACAAGGCCGACGCGGCCGAGCAGGACGTGATCGACCGGATCATGCGGCGCGAGCGCGACTGCGTCGTGGTGTCGGCGCGGACCGGCCGCGGCATCCCCGAGCTGATGGCGGTCATCGAGCAGGAGCTGCCCCGGCTGGACCACGAGATCCACCTGCTGGTGCCGTACAACAGGGGAGACCTCATCTCCCGGGCCCACAAGGAGGGCGAGGTGCTCTCCGTGGACCACGTGGAGGACGGCACGATCCTGCGCGCCCGGGTGCTGCCAAGCCTGTGGCAGGAGCTGGAGCGGGTCGGCAAGCCCGTGGAGCGGGTCTTCTAACCCTCCGGTCACCCCCCGGTTTCGTCGTTGCGGCCGGGCGACTCCCACACAAGCGGTACGGTGGGATCGCCCGGCCGAGCGTGTTCGGGCGGGTCTGCCGTGACAGTCGGCGAACGACGGCATCGGTCGGGCGCGACGGCGGCGTGTGGCAGGTTGGAACGTCGGCGGCGAACGTTGCGTAGTGGGGTGGCCCTCGCCGCAAAGCACGCATGGCTACCCAAAAGCGGCAGTGGTCCCCGAACCCTGAGGTTGCTAGAATCGGCCAGACCCCTTACGCGGTCGGGTTTCTAGGTTTGGGTTCTAGGTTTCGGATGATGACTCTTGTGATCGAAGTCGTCAACGGGGGCCTTGGGGACGAGGTGGGGCTGGGTGACGGTTGGGATCAGTGGTCTTTCTTCCGAATAACCCTGTACAGCAAGCCCAGCTGTGAAATAACGTAACTGAACTGAAATCGCCGGATCATGACTCTGGCGATACGGTCACCGCACAACTCGATGCGGATGAGAGCAGGAGACCCCCCAATGTCGTCCGGACCCGGAGCGGACTCAGTGGGCGCGGCACAGCCCGTGTGCTGTGCGCTGCGCCCATGCCGGTGCGCGGGCGGGGGCTCACGCAGGGCGGTGATGCGGTGACCGTTCGACTGCTAACCAACATCGGCCGCCTGTGGACCGGCAACGAGGTCCTCAGCAACGCCGCCATCCTCGTGCACAACGACCGCATCGCGTGGGTCGGGCGGGCGCCCGACCTCCCGCAGAGCGTTCCCGGAGTCGTCGACGACATCGTCGACGTCGACCACGTCGAAAACCTCGGCGGCGCTCTCGTCACGCCCGGTCTGATCGACGCCCACACCCACCCCGTCTACGCCGGCAACCGCTACGCCGAGCTGGCCATCCGCACCGGCGGCTCCAGCGCGGCCTCGATCACCGCGGCGGGCGGCGGCGTGGGCTCCACGGTCACCGTGACCCGCGGCACCGACCCGTGGACCCTGTGCAACGGCGTGCGCGAGCGGCTGCGGAGCTGGCTGCTCAGCGGCACCACCACGGTCGAGGCCAAGACCGGCTACCACCTCACCCGCGACGGCGAGCTCGCCGACGTGCGGCTCCTGCGCGAGCTGGAGAAGGAACCGATGATGCCGCGGGTGCACGTCACGTTCCTGGCGGCGCACGTCGTGCCACCCGAATACTTCGGCCGCCAGCGCGAATACGTCGAGGCCGTGGGCGCCTGGTGCGCCGACGCCGCCGCGGCGGGCGCCGACAGCGTCGATGTCTACTGCGACGAGGGCCACTTCACCACCGAGGAGTCGCGCTGGGTGCTGGCCTCCGGCCGCAACGTCGGGCTCCTGCCGCGCATCCACGCCGGCATCTTCAGCCGCCGCGGCGCCGTCCAGCTGGCCGCCGAGCTCGGCTGCGCCTCCGCCGACGGGCTGCACCACATGTCGGACGAGGACATCGCGATCATGTCCCGCTACGGCGTGCCCGCCGTCGTCTGCCCGGCCACGGCCCTGCAGCGCGGCCACCTCCCGCCGGTCCGCCAGATGATCAAGCACGGCGTCCAGATCGCCCTCGGCAGCGACCACAACCCCGGATTCTGCGGCATCACCTCGATGTCCCTGGTCATCGCCATGGCGGTGTCGGCGTTCGGGATGAGCGTCAACGACGCCCTGCGGGCGGCCACCCTCGGCGGCGCCACCGTCCTGGGCGCTCCCGACCGCGGCGTCCTGGCTCCGGGCCGGCTGGCGGACATCGTGCAGTGGGACGCCGACCACGAGGGCGCCTTCGCCTGGTCCTTCGGTCTCAAGCCGCGCCGCGTGTGGCGGGGTGGGACGCCGGTCCAGTAGTTACTCTCGGGGTTATGCCGCCCTCGGTCGCCGTGGTCACCGACTCGACCGCCTACCTGCCTGCCGTGCCGGGTGTCACGGTCGTCCCCGTCCAGGTGATCGCCGGCGGGGTCTCGTACGACGAGCCGCTGTTCAGCGGCGACCTCACCACCGCCACCACCTCCCGCCCCGCCCCGGAGAGCTTCGCCTCCTGCTACGCCTCCCTGGCGGCGACGGGCGCGACAGCAATCGCCTCGATCCACGTTTCCCGCGACATGTCCGGCATCGCCGATTCCGCCCTGGCGGCCGCGGCCCACGCGCCCGTGCCCGTGGAGGTGATCGACAGCCGCTCGATCGCCATGGGCCTCGGCTACCCGGTCCTGGCCGCCGCCCGCGCCGCCTCCGGCGGAGCCGCCCTGGAAGCGGTGACGGCGGCGGCCCGCTCGCGAATGGCGACCACCCGGACGTTCTTCTACGTGGACACCCTCGACGCCTTACGACGCAGCGGCCGCATCGGCACCGCCGCCTCCCTCGTCGGCTCGGCCCTCCTGATCAAGCCGCTGCTCCACATCGTGGACGGCCGCATCTCGCTCCTGGAGAAGGTCCGCACGTCCTCCCGCGCCATCGCCCGCCTGGAGGACCTCGCCGTCCAGGCGGCGGGGGAGAGCCCCGTGGAGGTGGCGGTACAGCACCTCGGGGCAAGCGACCGCGCCGAGGCCCTGGCGGAACGCCTGCCGAAGCGGCTGGGCGGGCTGGTGGAGGTGCGGGTGGTGGAGGTGGGGGCGGTGATCGGCGTCCATGTGGGACCCGGCATGCTGGGCCTCACCGTCACATCCCCCACCCCCTGACCCTCCACGCAGCCCAACACCAACCACCTCCTGAGGGATCACGACCCCAATCCCCCAGCAGGCCTCTCAACGCCGACCCTGGAAGCCCCCTGGTCCCCTGAGACACGGCATTGACTCTCGGTTCCCTGGACACGACACTGTCCCTCAGTCCTCCAAGCTCCCGCACGGCCTCAAGCTCTGCACGGCCCAGCACGGCCCTCAAGCCCTGCAATGCCCAGCCCTCCAAGCTCCAGCACGGCCCTAAGCCCTGCGACGCCAGCACCTTCAACCCTGCGATGCCCGGGGAGAGCCCTTATCCCTGGGGCGCCCAGCATGCCCCTGCAGCCCAGCGACGCCCAGCACGACCGCCCGCCAGAGCCCCTTCAACTCCCGGGCGCCCAGCATGCCCCTTCAGCCCAGCGACGCCCGGCACAACAGCCCTCAGCCCGGGCGACGCCCAGCACAGCCTTTCAAGCCTCCTACGCGTCCTCCAGACCTCCGACGCCTTGCCCACGTCTTCTGAGCGTGCTCCTCAGCGTCCTTGCCCGAGCGCCTGGCTGATGGCCTCCCGACCGCGTGCCCGACCCCGTGCCCGACGTGTGACTGCCCGACCCCTGACTGCCTTTCTGCGCGCACGCTCCTCCTCGAGCATGCCGGTCTCCTCGTTGTCCACAGCCCTTCGCCTGTCTCCCACCCCATCCCCAGAACGCGATTCGGGACCCCCACAAAGACCGCCAAGGATCTACGTTCTCAGCCGTGCGAACCCCCGACCCCACGGCAGAGCGGACCATAGCCGAGTCCCGGCTACGGTCGATCACCGCGCCTTCCCGCCGCTCCCGCCGCTCTCTCGGTCGGCTCAACGGCGCCATGACCGAGCCAGCCGGGGCCCAGGCACGAGGCCACGCCTCAGCACACCAAGCCGGACACCCGTCAACCGAGCCCCGTGAGAGAGAAGCTTGGGACAACGCCGCCCTCACCCCTCTGCGCCAGGAAAGCCGCTGGCAGGACACTGCACCCGCAGCATCAGGCGAGGAAAGCCGAACACCCCCTCAGGGGCATGATCATGACGATGCCGTCACCTCACGCGCACCCCGCCCAATCCCCGAGCAACGATCAAACGCATCACCATCACCCGCCCAAAAGCGCGGACCCGCCCCCGTGCCGCCCACCTTCCAAGCATTCCGCGCAGCCCTCACCTCCCAAGCCCCAGCCCTCGACCCAGGCAAGCCCGGCCTCCGAGTCCTGCTGGCCGTGGGAGCCCTCGCCGCAGCCATAGCAGCGTTCTTCCTCTGGCGTTCCCAGCCCTCGCCGGAGCCCCTGCCACCACCCACCCCGGTCTCACAGCCACCAAGGTCGCCGTCCCCGACCGCCGTCGCCAAGGTGACCGTCCACGTCACCGGCAAGATCCGCAAGCCGGGCGTCTACCTACTCCCCGCAGGCGCCCGAGTCACGGACGCGGTGGCAGCAGCCGGAGGAGTGTCCCGCGGCGCCTCCACAGGCGCACTCAACCTCGCCAGACGTCTGATCGACGGCGAGCAGATAGTCGTGGGCGCCCCCGCCGGCCAGGCAAACCAAGCCTCACCCATCGCAGACCCGGCCACCACCGTGCTCGACCTCAACTCCGCCACAACCGACCAACTCGAACAACTTCCAGGGGTGGGCGAGGTCCTGGCAGCCCGCATCGCCGAGTTCCGAGACACCCACGGCGGCTTCACCACCGTCGAACAACTACGCGAGGTGACCGGCATAGGCCCACGAAAGTACGACGAGCTCAAGCCAAAGGTCCGCGTCTGACATGGCCACCCTGCGTACCGACAACACCCACCCAGCCCCCCCAAGCCAAGACAACGCCAATCCCAGCGCCTGGCCTGCAGACGGAGCCAGCACAAACACCAGAACCACTCACCCCGACCCCGACACTGCCCAGCGTGAACACACCTGGCCCCTCATCCTCCCCGCACTGGCCGCCTGGGCAAGCGCCTTGGCCCTGCTCGGCTGCACCGCCCGCACAGCCCTGATCGCCGCCATATCCACAGCCCTGACCGCCTCAGCCATAGCCTGGCCCACCCGATCCATACTGCGCCGCCCCCGCCTCCCACCTCCCCAAGCACGCTCCAACGCCTTGGCCGTCCAGCACGAGGACCCGACCACCCAGTACGGGGATGCGGCGATCCAGCACGCGGGCGCGGCCACCCACTACGGGGATGTGGCCACCCAGCATGGGTGGTTGACTGCCCGGCATGGGGATGCGGTCGCCCGGCACGTGGGCTCAACCACCCAGCACGAGCACCCGGCCACCCAGCATGGGGATGCGGCCTTCCAGCATGGGTGGTGGACTGCCCGGCATGGGGATGCGGTCGCCCGGCACGTGGGCTCAACCACCCAGCACCAGGATCCAGCGGCCCGGTTCGATCATTGGGTCACGCAATACGGGAGCCCGGCGGCCCGTCGCGAAGGGTGGGCCATCCGGGACGGGGGCCGGGCCATCCAGTACGGGGACTCCGCCGCCCAGCACGGGGCCTCGGCGACCTGGTGCGAGGACTGGGCCGCCAGATCCGGCAGCATGGCGGTCCAGCCCCCAGGCTGGCGTATCTGGACCTGGCCTACCCGCTCCCTGATCTGGGCCGCCAACTGCGGCAACATGGCCGCCCAGCGCCTGGCCAGCCGCCCCCGAACCTGGCCCACCCCCTTCCAGATCTTGCTGACGAGCTTGGCGGATTGCCTGACCAGGCTCACGGATCGGCATCCGTGGTCCACAGGTGGACGGTCACAGTCATCCACCGACACCCACCAACCTGCATGGGACTCACCCTCCTCACCAAGGCGGATGTGGCAAGACCCTTATCCGCCTTCCGATCAGACCGAGCGCCATCACGGTCCGCACCCCCAACGGGATGCACGGCGACCATTTCCCCCAACCCACTGGCGCAACATCACCATTGCCACCCTCATCTGCGCGGCCGCTGCCTCAGCGTCGATTGCTCTCCGAGTTCACGCCCTGACCACCGGCCCAGCAGCCGACTTGGCCAAGAAGAACACCTCCATCAAGGCCCAGATCGCCCTAACGGACGACCCCAAGCGCAGACAAAACAGAAGCGGTCACTTCAATCAAGAGAGCTACGTGACCCCAGCCACCCTGGAGATCATCCAAACAGCCGGCAACCGGCAGGCCGTCAACGTCCCCATCATCGTCTTCGCCAACGGACACGACTGGAGCACCCTGCTCCCCAGCCAGCACGTCGAAGTGACAGGTCGCCTGGCCAAGCCCACCCCAGGCGATCTAGTGGCCGCCATCCTCCTGGTGCAAGGTCCACCACGAGTCCTGACACCCCCGTCCCTGCTCCAAACCGCAGCGGGCAGCCTCAGATCGGGCCTACGGGAGGCCGCCGCCACCCTCCCCGCCGACCAGCAAGGCCTCCTACCGGGTTTGGTCGTCGGCGACGTCTCACGCATGGATCCCCAGGTGTCGTCCGACCTCAAGGAAGCCGGCCTGAGCCACCTGAACGCAGTAAGCGGGGCAAACCTCGCAATCGTGGCAGGTGCCGCCCTCGCCCTCTCCCGTCTCATCGGGCTCTCCCTCCCGGTGAGGGCCCTCTTCGCTGCCCTCGCGATGCTCGCGTTCGCCGTGGTCGCCCGCCCCTCCCCAAGCGTTCTGCGCGCTCTCCTCATGGGCCTTGCCGCCGCCATTGCCCTGGGCACAGGTCGAGCAAAGGACGGTCTCGCGGCACTGTCGGCAACGGTCCTCCTCCTGGTGCTGTTCGCCCCAGAACTAGCCCGTTCGTACGGCTTCGCCCTCTCCGTAGCAGCCACCGCGGGCATCCTCATCCTCGCCCCACGCTGGCGAGACCGCCTGTCATCGCCAGAAGCCGAGGACGACACCGACGATCAGAACGGCACCAGACACAGTAAGCACGCTGATCCTGACCCACAGGACGAGTCAGGTCTGCGAGTACAACACCCCGCACAACCGGACCACACCAGGCACTCCGACTGCACCGTGCATCCCGATCACAGCGCCCACCATGATCACAGCGCCCACCACGATCACAGCCCCCACGATCACGGCGCCCACCACGACCACAGCGTGCACTCTAGCCGCAGCTTGCACTACGACCTGCATTGTGACCACAGAGTGCCGCTAGACCACAAAGTGCACTTAAACCACAAACCGCACGCTGATCCCGCTCTCCAGCCAGAGCGCGCTCTGCAGCCGACTGATGGTGGCTCCAGGGTGCCGTATCGGTTGCCGCGTTGGATGGCTGAGGCCGTTGCGGTGCCGGTGGCCGCGCAGGTGGCGGTGACGCCCATTCTGGTGCTGATGTCGGGGCAGTTGACGCCCGTCGCTGTGATCGCCAACCTGCTCGTCGCCCCAGCGGTCGCCCCTGCGACGTTGCTCGGTTTCGGCGCCGCTTTGGTGGCGCCCCTATGGCCCCGCGGAGCGGAGCTTCTCGTTGTCCCGGCCGGTTATGCAGTCGGGTGGATCATCATCGTGGCCCGCTGGGCGGTGAACCTGCCTTTCGCTACCGTGCCGTGGCCCGGCGGGCTCCCGGGGCTGGGATTGCTGCTGCTCGCGGTGGCGATCGCCGTGCCGATCCTGCGGCGCAGGGCGTGGAGAGCCGTGGCGGTGACCGTGGCCGGGGCGGCCTTGGTTGCCGTACTGGTGATCCGGCCCATCGTCGGCTCTTGGCCGCCCAAAGGATGGTTGATGGTGATGTGCGACGTTGGCCAGGGGGACGGGCTCGTCGTGGCGGCGGGACCGGGAAAAGGGATCGTGGTCGACACCGGGCCCGACCCGATCGTCATGGATCGCTGCCTGCGCAGGGTCGGCGTCGACGACGTACCTCTCCTGATCCTCACCCATCCGCACGCCGATCACGTGAACGGCCTCCCCGGCGTCCTTCGCAACCGGCGCGTCGGCGCTGTGGTCGTCAGTCCGCAGCGCACGAGCGCGCCAGCCGTCGCGCACCTCTCGGCCACGCTGGAACGCCGTGGGATACCTGAATGGACGGCCGTGCCCGGAACTCGGTGGCGCTTCGGCCCGTCAGAGCTGACCGTGCTCGGTCCCGAACCCGCCTTGGGCGAGATGAGTGGGCAAGGGGAGGGCAGCGCGATCAACAACTCCAGCGTGGTCGTCCACGTACGCTGGCGGTCCGGATCCATTCTGCTCAGCGGTGATCTGGAGACGGAGGCGCAGGACGAGCTGTTGCGCCGGACGACGGTGCGGGCCGACATCCTCAAGACTCCACACCATGGGTCCAACCGGCAATCCCCGGCCTTCTTGTCAGCTGTCGGCGCACGAGCGGCCTTGATCAGCGTGGGCGCCGACAACGACTACGGCCATCCCGCCCTGTCCACGCTCGCCACCCTGCGTCGACTGGGAGCCGGCATCTACCGGACCGACCAGTCCGGCGACCTCGCCATCGTGGAGCGGGAAGGACGGATGGCAGTGGTTCCGCGCGGCCCGTAGCCCCGCCGCCCGCCCTGCCACGGCGCTCGGATCGGACGACCCCGCCTTGGATCGCAAGCCGTCAGCTGAGAGGGGACGGTCCTGCCTTGGGCCGCAAGCCGTCAGGTGAGAGGGGACGGTCCTGCCTTGGGCCGCAAGCCGTCAGGTGAGAGGGGACGGTCCCGCTTTGGGCCGCGCAAACCGTCAGGTGAGAGGGGACGGTCCTGCCTTGGGCCGCGCAAGCCGTCAGGTGAGAGGGGACGGTCCCGCTTTGGGCCGCGCAAGCCGTCAGGTGAGAGGGGACGGTCCCGCTTTGGGCCGCGCAAGCCGTCAGGTGAGAGGGGACGGTCCCGCTTTGGGCCGCGCAAGCCGTCAGGTGAGAGGGGACGGTCCTGCCTTGGGGCGCAAGCCGTCAGGTGAGAGGGGACGGTCCCGCTTTGGGGCGCAAGCCGTCAGGTGAGCGTGTCCGGAGGCATGTGGCCCGTCTTGTGGAAATCGGGTTGCGGCGCGCCCCCAACTGCGCGGGTCAGGTTCCCATGAGCCCATCGCCGTGCGGGCTGGTGTTGCGCGTGGTTGTTTCCGTTGTGTCGGTGAGAGTGCTTGCTGCGCTCCGGGTTTGAGGGGCGGCGGTGCGTGTTGGCCCCGAAGGGTTGGGGTGTGGGCTGGCCCCGAAGGGTTGGGGTGTGGGCCGGTCTCGGGGGCTGGGGTGTGGGCTGGCCCGGAAGGGTTGGGGTGCCTGTCGGGCTTGAGGGGCTGGGGTGCGTGTCGGGCTTGGGGGTTGTGGTGTGGGCAGACCCGGAAAGGCTGGGGTGCGTGTCGGGCTTGGGGGTTGCGGTGTGGGCTGGCCCGGAAAGGCTGGGGTGCGTGTCGGGCTTGAAGGGCTGTGGTGTGGGCTGGGGCTGCCAAGGGGGGTCAGGGTCGGTGGCGGGTACGGGGTGCGCCCGAGTACCGGGTTGTCGGTGGCGCATGGCATGCTGCCTGACATGGCGGGAACCGATCCAGCACCTGTGACCCTGGTCCTCGGCGATGAGGAGCTGCTGGCCGAGCGGGCCGTGAGCACTGTCGTCGCGGCAGCGCTGGCCGCCGACCCGCAAGCCGAGGTGCATGACCTCATGGGTGGGAAGGTCGCGGTGGGTGAGCTGACGCAGCTGACCTCTCCGTCGCTCTTCGGCGATCGTTCCGTGGTGGTGATCCGGTCGGCCCAGGATCTTTCCAAGGACGTCATCGCCGAGATCCTCACCTATGCCAAGCAGCCCTCTGACGACACCGTGCTCGTTCTGTCGCACCCGGGCGGGGTGAAGGGGAAAGCGCTGGTCGACGGGGCGAAGAAGGCCGGGGCCAAGGTGCTCACGGTCAGCAAGGTCACCAAGGCGGGGGAGCGGCTGGACTTCATCAAGGGGGAGTTCAAGCGGGCCGGGCGGGGGATCTCCGGGGACGCGGCGCAGGCGTTGCTCGACGCCGTGGGCAACGACCTGCGGGAGCTGGCGGCGGCGTGCAGCCAGCTGGCGTTCGACACGGAGGACAAGACGATCAGCGCGGCCGCCGTGGCCCGCTATCACAAGGGCCGGGCCGAGGTCACCGGGTTCAACGTGGCCGACTCCGCTGTCGAAGGGAGGTTGGCGGACGCGCTGGAGCAACTGCGGTGGGCTCTGGGCACCGGGGTCGCTCCCGTGCTGCTGGTGAGTGCGTTGGCCGGTGGCTTGCGGTCGCTGGCCAAGGTCGGCAGCGCACCGCGCAACCTCCGAGGCGGACAGTTGGCCAGCCACGTCGGCATGCCGCCGTGGAAGGTGGATCGGGTGAAGCGGCAGCTGAACGGATGGGGGCCTGAGGGGCTGTCCAGGGCGATCCAGGCTGTGGCGAGCGCGGATGAGCAGGTCAAGGGCGGCGGAGCGGATCCGGCGTACGCCTTGGAGCACACGGTGCAGGTGATCGTGGCCAGCCGAACGGGGCGGTAGCCGGCGGCCGATGTCCCATGGCCTCGCCCCGTCCTTGTAGGTGCCAGGTGGGGAGGTCCGAGCGGGCTGGCGGCATCGGGCTGTTTCCGGGGGTGTCAGGCAGGGGGTTCGAACGGCTGGCGGTACCGGGCCGTCCTTGGTAGGTGCCAGGTGGGGAGGTCCGAGCGGGCTGGCGGCATCGGGCCGTTTCCGGGGGTGTCAGGCAGGGGGTTCGAACGGCTGGCGGTACCGGGCCGTCCTTGGTAGGTGCCAGGTGGGGAGGTCCGAGCGGGCTGGCGGCATCGGGCCGTTTCCGGGGGTGTCAGGCAGGGGGTTCGAACGGCTGGCGGTACCAGGTCGTCCTTGGTAGGTGCTAGACGAGTAAGTCCTAATTCGGGTTGGTGGTCGTAGGCGATCAGTGACCGGGTGATGGGCTGGCCGGTGGCGCGGTTGTGCCAGATGGCGGCGGTCAGGGCCAGGATGCGCTGGGCGATGCGAGCCCCGACCCCGGTGACGGTTCTGGCGCCGTGCGGTTCGAGGTCGAGCTAGCCCTTGAGCGTGTCGTTGACGGACTCGATGAGCTGGCGGATGGGCTTGAGGAGGTGTTCGCCGGGGCGGGGTGCGCGGTTGCGGTGGGACGGGCGCAAAAAGCCGCGCGCCGCGTTCGGCCAGGAAGGTGTCCAACTCGGTGGAGACGTAGCCTTTGTCGGCGATGATCAGCAGGCCGGGACGGTCGGCGAGCAGGTGCGGGTCGTGCTCGCAGATGGCCATCAGGACCTGGCGTTCGTCGATGTTCGGGGTGGCCAGGGCCCAGGTGATGGGCAGCCCGGTGGGGGTGCAGATGAGGGGCAGGCGCAGGCCCCAGAAGTAGCGGGTGTGGGAGCGGCAGTAGCCGTAGCCGGCCCAGCCGGCCAGATCTGATCGCTGGGCAGAGGGGCGAGAGCGGCCGCACTCGATGGGGGTGGAGTCGGTCACCCACACGCTGTTGTGCCATAGGTCGGTGTCGGTGGCCAGTGCCCGGATTGCTTGTTTGAGCAGGGTAGGGCCTTGTGCGGGCGTTTGTTGTAGCCGGATTGACCGGGAAGGTAGGGGAAGGCGCCGGGCAGGTGTTCGGGGACATAGCGCAGCCAGCGCGCCTCGGAACGCACGCCGGGCCTCCGCCAAGGGGAGCAGTTCGGCATCGGTCAGCTTCGGCTTGCGTCCCATGCGCGGTCGGCGCCCGAGCCAGTCGTCGATCCTGACGTACAGTGCGGTGAGAAGGGTGTTGAGGTCTGTCTTCACAAACCGGTCGTCAACACCCTTCGCTATGTCCACACTCCGCTCTGCAGGGACTTAGGACTTACTCGTCTAGTCGTCCCGCTCGGTCGCGGCGTCACAATGCGCGCAGTAGACCCAGCGTGATCTTGCCGTTGATGTCCTCGAGGTTCCATTGCCCCGCCCGATATGCCTGGTTGCTGATCCAGAACACCATCACGCCCGCGTCGAGGAACCGGGCGAACTCACCGAAGGACCAGTCGTTGCCGCCATCATGTTCGACGATCCGGCCGTGCTCAGTGCGCGGAAACACGCCCCAGCCATAGCCGTAGTACGCCTTCGCCTTGTGGCTGACGAGCGCCTGCGGGGTGAACATTTCCGCCTTGGCCCGGCGGGACAAGACCTGGTCTCCCTCCAGAGTCCGGTGCCAGCGGTACATGTCGCGGGCAGTGGAGAGCATGCCGCCGTTACCCCGCAGGTACCAGTAGGGGCCATCGGCTGCCCAAGGATGCTCGGTGGGGCGCCCTCGTCCCCTGCCTTGCTTGTCGTATTCGATCGCGACCTGGCCTGCCGCCCAGCGGGGCAGCACGTATCCCGTGCTGGTCATGCCGGCAGGGGCGAAAAGGTGCTCTGCCAGGAAGCGTTCGTACGAACTGCCGGACACGCGCTCGATGAGGGCGGCCAGCAGGCTGTAGCCCACGTTGGAGTAGTGGAACCGGGCTCCCGGCGCCGACAGCAGCGGTGACGCCAGGGCGCGTTGCGTCATGGTGTCGCGGGAGACGGGGGCGTAGTCGTCGCCGAGGTCACGCAGCCCTGAGGTGTGGGTCAGCAGATGGCGCACGGTGATCAGACGCTTGTCGGCCGGTACCGGACCGAGGTGGACAGCGATCCGGTCGGTGGTACGCAGCTTGCCCATCATCTGCAGCTTCATGATCCCGGCAGCGGTGAACTGTTTGGTCATCGACATGATGTCGTAGGCCGTGTCACATCGAGCCGGAGTCTTGGTCTCGCGGTCGGCCAGGCCGAATCCGGCGCAGTGCACGAGCTTGCCATGGCGGGCCAGCGCCACCGTGCCGCCGGGCCCGGGCAGCAACGTCCGATCAATAAATGACTCGATCCGTGGATGGACCGGAGCAGAGGACAGCAGAACGCCGGCCAGAGCGGCGTGGAACCAGGTGGAGATCACGCCTTCGACGCTGGCCAATCCGCTGGCCCGAACGCAAGGAATGTGCTGTTCCGGCTTGTGCGGATCTGTGCGACTCCGCTGTACTGCCAGGTTATGAGCACCAGATCAGACGAGCAGTCAGGCCGTCCCGACCCAGCTGCGGCACACACCGACGCCGAGTTCGTGGCCGCACTGCAACGGCTCAAAACCTGGTCCGGGCGCAGTTACCGCGACATTCAGTCCCAGGCGCAGCGGGCTGGCCACCACCTGCCGTACTCGACTGCGGCCGGGATGCTCAAGCGCGAGACGCTGCCCCGCGGGGAGGTGGTTACGGCGTTCGTCCTCGGCTGTGGTCTTGACGAGCAGGCGGCCGCGGCGTGGGGCGCCGCCCGCATGCGACTGGACATGGGCGTGGCACCCGGACCAGGACCGAAACTGGAATCAGATTCCGCTCGACCGCGACCGCGACCGCGACGCCGCTGGCGGGCGGCTGCCGTCGCGGCGGTAGCCACGACGGCAGCTGCTCTGGTGATCTCCGCCAACGTCGCCCAGGCCGAAGAAGACGTTGTCCTGTCAGACGCTCCGGCGCAGCACGGGCAGGTGTTCGACTGAGGACTGCGCGCGGGAGGCACCCGGGCGGTCAAGATGGTGAGGTTCTGCGGTGAACCACCCCGAGATCTCCTCCAGGGCAAGGGCGACAAGTTGCGCGAGGTCGACATCCACCCCAAGCTCCGCGCCACCCGGTTCTGTGGAGGTGAGAGGCTCAAGGACATCTGCCGCCCAGCCCCTCACCGTTCACGATCATCGAACGGCCTGGAATGTCACTAGAATCAAGCGTTTGGTCGGCTTGTCACAGCCGGGCTGTCACGATGAGGCCGCCGCCGTCGCGCGGCTTGGCTACTACGGTCCCGCCGTGGGCGTGCGCGGTGGCGCGGACGATCGACAGGCCGAGACCGCTACCGCGGGAGGAACCGGCCATGTCAGTCCTGAGCTGACGGAAGGGCTCGAAGATGGCTTCAGAGTCGTATGCGGGGACCACGGGGCCGGTATTGGCTACAGCAATCTCTGCTCGTCCCGATTCCGCTCTGGTGGTGATCCATACCTCACCGTCGGGCCTGTTGTGCCGGACCGCATTCTCGACAAGGTTTTGGACGAGCCGCTCCACCAATGCCGGATCGCCCGTCATAGGCGCGGATCTGAGATCGCTGTGCAGCGTGATCCCCGACTCGGCAGCCTCGTCGGTAGCGTGTTCAAGCACGGTGCTCGCCACCTCGGCTAGATCGAAGCGTTGCGGCCGTTCGATGACTGACCGTTCGCTGTCCGCCAACGCGAGCAGGCCTTCGATCAGTCGCTCGTGTTTGGCATTGACGGCCAGCAACGACTCGCCGAGTCTCTTGGCGTCCTCGGTTGCGTCGGTTCGGCGGAGGGCGACCTCGACCAGAGTCCTGTTGATCGCCAGTGGCGTGCGCAACTCGTGGGAGGCGTTGGCGACAAAGCGTTTTTGGCCGGCGAAGGCTGCGGCCAGCCGTACGAGCATGACGTCGAACGTGTCGGCGAGCTCCTTGACGTCGTGGTGCGGGCCGCTGTACGCGATGCGCTCGTCCAGATTATGGCTATATGCCACTCGCTGGGCAGTCTGGGTCACTTGGTAGAAGGGCCGCAGCACCCTGCCTGCCACTAGCCAGCCCGAGCCCACGGCAACAGTCCCCAGCAGGCCGAGCACGATTGCGCCTTGCACCAGCAGCGAACTGAGGGTCTCCCGCTCGTAGAATTCTTGGGCGGCGAGTTGCTCCGCCTTGTTGACGAGGACGAACACCGACGAGCCGCTCGGAGCCAAAATTGCGTGGTTGGGCACGACATCTGCGGCGCCTGCCATACGTAGCCGCGTGTCCACCAGCACGTCGCTGACCAGTAGGTAGGTCGCTCCGAGGAGCAGGAGACCCATTGTGAAGAACAGCCCGCCGTATAGCAGTGTGAGCTGAACCCGAGTGTTGAGCTTCACGTGATCCGCACCCCTTCGCCGTCGACCCAGGCTGGTGGTCCTGGGCCATGTCACGCGCCGCGGGGTTGGTTACGCCCGCGTTATGTCACCTGCGATTACTTGATCTCCATGAATAGCGTGTCACGATTGCTGACGATCGTCGGGTTCGCGCTTGCCACTGCCACCGCATGCGGCTCCGGCGGAATACCGGCTGAGCCAACGCCCACGCTTGGGCTACGCGATCCCAACGTTCTGGAAGCCCGCGCGAAATTCACCGCGTGCATGCGACGCCACGGCATGAAAGTGTCAGACCCGGACCTCGAAACCGGAACATACACGGTCGATGTGGAGGAGAAGGACCGTGATCGCTTCCTGGCTGCCCAGCGTTCGTGCTCTGCATGACTGATGTTCGGTTCGGCCTGTCAGAGGGGGCAGGCGTGGTTCCAGGTTCAGACGGTTGGTGCGGGTCTGGTCGGGTGGAGTGAGGTTGAGGGAGCCAGTTGCCGAACCGGCGCGGATGGTGGAGGCGTACCGAATGGATCCGGTCATCGCCGAGCAGCTCGGCCGCGCCCACCGCTCGCCCGCCATGCCGATGACTTCCTCACCGACCTGGCCAACGCCGGCGCCTCCGCCCCCACCCGGCGCGGCCCGTGAGGTGCCGCTCGTGGTGGTGGAGCACGTCCGGCGCTGCCTGGAGCTGGGCGGGGGAACTGGTCAATGACGCCGTCGTAGGTCTCCTGAGCGGGCGGTGTCTTGATGAGCACGATGTCGCCGGTAGGCCGCGCGGCCCACACGGTGGTGCAGTAGCTGCGGATCTCGGCCTCCGCGGGGACATGCGGCAGAGCTTCTTCGGCCGGCGTTGCACCTGGCTGCCAAGCTCGGCGCGCAGGTACCGGAAGACCTCCTTGAGGCAGGCGTAGTCAGGTCGCTCCTCGCGCAGGTACTTTGCCAGTTGGCCGGCCTTGCGCTTGGCGGGGTTCTTTCTTGGCGGCCGCTTGGGCCCATCGAGGACCTGGATCTGGCCCAGTGGGCACTGGAAGATCCCGCATGACAGGGCCCCTGGGTGGCGTCCTGCCCCGATCAGGGAAGACGAGGTCAACGTCCGGAAGAACCGGCGTTCGGCGCCGCGCTGGGCGCCTTCGGCATAGCATCCGGTCCGATCCCGGCAGATCACCTCGACTCCGGGCTGGGCTTCCAGCCAGGCCGAGAAGGAGTCCGCCGAGCGATCCGGTAGCAGGCTGACCACATGACCGCCTTCCACATCGACCAGCACCGGCTCAACAAGATCGTGACCTTGGACGTACGACGATCACAGAAAGTGGCCAGACCCACACACACCTGGCCGTTGGCAATCCGAAGAATGCAGTTCGTGCGCCGTGATCTGGATAGCTGCGGATCAGCTGCATCTTCCATACTTCATTCCTTGTCATTCAGCGGATTATCGGGGAAGAGTTCACGTGAAAGCGTTCAGGAAGAAGATGGCGCTGGCATTGGCCGTCGTGGTCGCCAGCGACGTATTCCTCACGTCACAAGTGAGCGGTACCGCGGCCGCCGATACCGCCGATGTCGTGCGCGAGCAGGCCGAGGGCCGGCTCGGGCCGGGCGAATGGCTGCTGCCCGGCCAATCGTTGACGTCGCAGAGCGGCCGGTTCCGCCTCATCCAGCAAAAGCAGGGAAATCTCGTCTTCTACGATGGGACCACGGCGTTGTGGACGTCCCCGACCTCCGGCAACCCCGGTGCCAAGGCGACGATGCAGAAAGAGGGCAATCTCGTCATCTACACCTCCGACAACAAGCCGTTGTGGGGCACCCCCACGGCGGGAAACCGGGGCGCCTACCTGCTGCTCCCGGAGAGCGGCGGCGATCTGGTGCTGTACTCGCGGGACAACGAGCCGCTCTGGTCGTCCAGGTTTTACATCGGCAAACTCCCTTCTGGACACTCGCTGCGTGCCGGGCAGTCGGTGCGCTCGCAGAACGGCAGGTTCAAGCTTCTGCAGCAGAAGGAGGGAAACGTGGTCCTGTACGACATGCAGGGCGCCCAGCGTGCGCTGTGGACCACACCGACGGCCGGCAAGCCCGGCGCCCGGTCGATCATGCAACCGGAGGGCAACTTCGTGGTGTACGACGCCAACCTGAAGCCACTGTGGACGACCCCGACCGCCGGCAACACTGGAGCCTGGCTCGCAGTCGGCAACGACGGCCAAGTGATCATTTACTCTCGAGACAACCAGCCGCTGTGGTCCAACCGCCGATAGCGTAGGTGACTTCCTCGCCTGGCCGGTGTACCCCTCCCCGGCCCGGGCCGTCACGGCCGAGCTGTAGAGGTGAACGAGCGCCGATGCCATGCGGGCCGACAATGGCACTCGCCTCGGGCTGCTCCACGGCGTTCCCTTCAGGTCACCATGCATGGCGACGGTGGGCGGTCGCCGCCGGTGACGCTGTGGCGCGCGACACAACGCCACTCTGTCACGATCGACTTGGGGAGGTCGTACCCGGTCGGGCGAGTGGATCTCGCGCCCCACAACGACGGAGCCAGCGGCGGCCCGCATAACGCCAGCATGTCACGATCCACGACGCTGCTATCGGCGGACGATCCTCGAATCGACCGGAGGAATCGCCGTGAAACCCCCACTTACTGGTTCCAGATGCCGGTCCCCTGCGGCCGGCGGTGGACGACGTCCACCCATGGCGCGGCATTCCAGCCAGTACATGGTGGAGATGATCTCGGTCAGCGGCGCCACGCACGGCACCCCTGCAGTTGGCCTCCGCCGCCGGCACCGTGGTGACGTCGACCTTCTTCAGCGACGCGGGCAACACCATCGTCATCGACCACGAAGGCGGTTGGGTGACCCGCTACCTCCACCTGGCACGTCGTGTGGGTGAGGTCGGCGTGGCCGTAGGGCAGGCGTGCGGCCCGATCGACGCCTTGACTTGACCGGGTTTCCCGTCGTCGAAAGCTGAGGTGGCAGGGGAAGTGAAGCTTCGTCGACTCCAGGAGCAAGCGGCACGGCCACGTCGTCTGAAGGTCATGCCGTGGTGGATGGTGCTCATCGGTGTGGTCACCATCGTCGGCGGCACCCGGGCATCCACTGCTTGACTGCTGGCCGAGACGCAAAGGACATTCGCAACAAAAGGTGGAGAAGGCGTGAGCGTAAAACCCACCGTACCTGACGGGTACACGACGGTCACAGCGTGGATCATCCTGAAGGGCGTCGACAGGTTCATCGAGTTCCTCAAAGACGCCCTGAGGGGGGAGGAAGTGGGGCGGGTACTCAATCAGGACGGAACGATCGGACACGCTGAGGTCAAGATCGGCGATGCCGTCGTGATGATGTTCGACTCGGCCGTGGGCTGGCCAGAGACTCCGCAGTTCCTCCGGCTGTACGTCGAGGACAGCCAAGCCGTCTACGACCGCATGATCGCCGCCGGATGCCGCCCTGTGACCGAGCTGACAGAGATGGCCTGGGGTGACAAGGTCGGCCGAGTGGCCGACCCGTGGGGCAACCTTTGGTGGCTGCAAGAGCAGGTGGAGGAGGTCTCGGAGGAGCGCTGGGGTGAGCCGAAGTATGTTGAGGCGATGGCCTACGTCCAGAGATCCCTCGACGAGGAGATGAAAGGACGTGGAGCCCTCAGTAAGTAACAGGTGGACGCGCAGTCTTGCCGTGAGCCACAAGAGATCGGCAATCACCGGCCCCCAGGTCGGTGAACTGCGTGAGCACCAGTCGCCCTGAGTAGTCCGAACAACGAACACCGTCCTGACCGCTGCGGCATCGGCAGCAGTTCCAGCACCGCCCACTGCCGCCTCGTCCCCGCCATAGTCGGGGCTGATACCGGTGAAGTCGCCTATCCAACTGTCGCAAGCTCTCGATACTGAAGGGCGATGGGAGTGACTTTCCGTGAGGTGGCCTACGGGCGGGTCGTGGTGATGGCCGCCCGCGCGTGGGCGGGCGGCCCCCGAGGACGTGCGCTCATGCGGCAGGAGGCAGCCCGCCGGCGGCGCAGCGTCCTGCGCTTCTTCGGGGGGCGGCTGAAGACCAGTTGGTCCGCCTCGGCGACGGCGGCTTGGCCGTCGCCGAGCAGTCACACGCGCCGGCTGCCTGTGTCGGTGGCGGTGTCGGTGCGGTGTCCAGGCGGGCCCGTACCGCCATCCAGCCCTGACCGGTCGACCGGCCGGTAGAGGCGGTGGTGGCGGTGGTGGCGAGGCGGACCTGCCAGCCCGGCCGGATCGTCCGGGCTGGCCGATAGTCACCACTCATCTAGGCCGGGAGGTCCACACAGGCTGGCGGCATCAGGCCGTTCCCCAAGGTGCCAGGCGGGAGGTCGGAGCGGGCTGGTGGTGTCGGGCCGTTCCCCAAGGTGCCAGGCAGGGAGGTTCGAACGGCTGGCTGTACCAGGTCGTCCTCGGTAGGTGCCGGGCCGGGGGTTCGATGGCTGGCAGGGGGGTCAGGTCAGAACGTTACGGGCGGAGGGGTGGTTAGGGCGTTGGGCGGAGGGGGCGGAAGAATGTTGTCAGTTCCTTCTGCATCAGCGCAGGTTCCTCCAGAGCCAGGAAATGGCCGCCCCGGCCGGGCTTGCTCCAATGGCGGAGGTCGGTGCAGGAGCGTTCGGCGATTGAGCGGGGGATGCCGGACATGGACGGTTCGTGGCTGAGGGTGAGGGCTGTCGGGACCGTGATGGGTGGGCGGGGAGTGTTGTGGTCCCAGTCGTAGTACTGCCTGAACGAGGTGCCGATCGAGCCGGTTGCCCAGTACAGGGTCAGGATCGTGAGCAGGGTGTCGCGGTCGAAGCGGGACTCCAGGTCGCCGTGGCAGTCGCTCCAATCCCGATATTTGTCGACTATCCAGGCGGCGAGTCCGGCGGGTGAGTCGATCAGGGCGGCGGCGATGGTGTCGGGCCGGGTCCCCATGATGGCGCTGTAGCCGCCGTCGAGCTCGTCGTACGCCTCCTCGGCCGCCACGAACGCCTGCTCGTCCGCCGACATCGGCGGGTCGTCGAACGACGCGGGGAACGGGGGATGGATCAGGTGGATGCCGATCACCTCCTCCGGGTGAAGCGCGGCCAGCCATTGGATGGCCGCGCCGCCGATGTCGCCGCCGAAGGCGGCGTACCGGTCGTACCCCAGGGTGTCGGTCATCAGCGTGTGCAGCATCCGCGCCATCGCGGCCCGCGTGAGCGGCTCCGACGGCAGATCGGAGTAGAGGAAGCCCGGCATGGACGGGATGACGACGTCGAACGCGTCAGCCGGGTCGCCGCCGTGGCGGGCGGGATCGGCGAGGCGGGCCGCCAGGGGGAGCATCTCCAGGAAGCTGCTCGGCCAGCCGTGGCAGAGGAGGATGGGCGTGGGCGCGGGGCCGGCTCCGGCGATCCGGACGAAATGCAGGCCCCCCTCGCGATAGTGCGGCAGCGTGTTGAGCTCGGCCTCCCGGGCGCGGTAGTCGAACTCCTCCGCCCAGTACGTCACCAGTTCCCGCAGGTACGTGGGGTCGGCTCCGGCCTGCCAGGCCTTGGCGCCGGTGCGGTCCGTGAACCTGGTCGCGCGCAGCCGAGCCCGCAGGTCGTCCAGCACGTCGCCGGGCACCTCTATGCGGAACGAGGAAAGAGTCACGCATGGTCTCCGATCGGCTGAATGTTCCAGTGGCCGGCGATCCGGATCAACCGGACCATCGGCTCAGTGAGGGGGAGGGCGGGGAGCCAGGGGAGTCGGGGGAGGGCGCAAAGCCAGGTGAGGGCGGGGAGTCCGCTGAGGGCAGAGTCAGGTGAGGGCGGGTTCGTGGATGACGCCGTCGTTGATCTCCAGGACTCGGTCGGCCAGCGTGATCAAGCTGGGGTCATGCGTGGCGACCAGGGCCGTGACCCCCTCACTCCGTACGAGTGCCCGCAGCAGCTCCATGATCTGCCGCCCGGTCTGCGAGTCCAGCTGCCCCGTGGGCTCGTCGGCCACCAGCAGCCGGGGCCGGTTCGCCAGGGACCTGGCGATGGCCACCCGCTGCCGCTGCCCCCCGGACAGCTCGTACGGCCGCTGGTTGGCATGCTGCTCCAACCCCACCAGCGCCAGCAGCAGACGTACGCGGGCCTCCCGCTCCTCCGCCGGCGTCCGCAGCAGCCGCATCGGCACCCCCACGTTCTCCGCCGCGGACAGCACCGGGATCAGCCCGAACGACTGGAACACGAATCCCACCACGTCACGGCGCAGGGCCAGCAGGTCGTCCTCGGACATGCCGGTGACCTCCTGCCCCGCGACGACCACCCGTCCGGCGTCCGGTTTGTCCAGGCCGCCGATCTGGTTGAGCAGGGTCGTCTTCCCGGACCCCGACCGCCCGCGGACCGCGACGAGCTCGCCCGGGAACACCGAGAACGACACGTCCCGCAGCGCCACGACCTCCTTGGGTCCGGTCCGGTAGACCTTGCGCAGCCCTTCCACCACGACCAAAGGCGAGTCAGTCATCAGAGGGCTCCTCCCGGGCGGGCCACACGCCGATGTGGTCGGATTCGAGCTCGAGGCGCACCCGCCGCTCCATCTCGAGCGCGTTCATGAAGTCGCGCGGCAGCTGCAGCCGCCCGACCCGGTCCAGCACGGCGTACTCCTCGGCGACGATCTGCCCCTCGGCGCCCTCGCGCCGCAGCGTCTCGCTGCTGGTACGCCCGTCGCGAATGCCCACCGTACGGTCCACCTGCTCCGACACCAGCGGGTCGTGCGTCACGACGACCACGGTCACCCCCAGCTCCCTGTTGGCCTTGCGCAGCGCGTCGAACACCTGCTCCGACGTCTCGCTGTCCAGCTCGCCGGTGGGTTCGTCGGCGAGGATGAGCTGCGGGGAGTTGGCGAGCGCGACGGCGATGGCGACCCGCTGCTGCTCGCCGCCCGACATTTCGGGAATCTTGCGGTCTGCGCAGTACCCGACGCCCAGCAGCTCCAGCAGTTCCAGCGCGCGGCCCCCGCGGCGACCGGCCAGCTTCATCGGCAGCTCGACGTTCTCCCGAGCGGACAGGTACGGCAGCAGGTTCCGCGCGGTCTGCTGCCAGATGAAGCCCACCACGGACCGCCGGTACCGCAGCCGGTCGCGGGCGTTCATCGACAGCAGGTCCATTTCCGCCACCCTGGCCACCCCGGCCGTCGGCACGTCCAGCCCGGACAGCACGTTGAGCAGGGTCGACTTGCCCGACCCCGAGGCGCCCACGATGGCCACCAGCTCGCCCTTGTCGATCACCAGGTCGAGCCCCTGCAGCGCGACGACCTCCACGCCCTCGGTCTTGTAGATGCGTACGAGGTTGTCGCACACGATGTGCGCGTCGCCGCCGAACGCGGCCTTCTCCCGCGTCGCCCTGGCTTCCAGCTCGGACAGGGTCGGGTTCATTGGAGATCCCCCACTCGAAGGACGGCGCCGAGGTTGCGGCGGCGGCTGATGGCGGTGTGCGTGTAGGCGCCGAGCACGGCGACGGCAGTGAGCCCGCCCGCCAGCAGCGCAGGCACGAACAGGTCGAGCGAGTAGTCGCTGACCGGCAGGTCACCGGCGTACGACGACAGGTCCACGCCGGCCCCGAGCGCGAACGGCAGGCCGAGGCCCAGGCCCAGCCCCACCAGCGCGGTGACGAGGATCATGGGCAGGATCTCCAGCACGGTCAGCCGCTGCGCCTGCCGGTCCGACAGCCCGAGCGTGCGCAGGAACGACACCGCGCCGGCGCGCTCGGCGGCGCCGATCACCAGCGCCAGCACGACGGCGACGAGCGCGTACGAGCCGAGCGCCACCGTCACCACGACCAGCGTCCAGCGCACGGTGCTGGTGAGCGGGTCGTCCTGGATGGCGCTCAGCGCCCGCTCCTGCGACTCCACGGTGGCGGACGGGACCAGCCGCGCCAGCACGTCAGGGGAGACGTCGCCCTTGATCAGCAGGGTGTTCGGGGCGGGCCGGGTCAGCACGCCCAGCGGCACCACCATGAACTTCCCCTGGGTGAAGAAGCTGGGCACCGACTCGACCACGCCCCGCGTGGCGAGCTTCACCCGCGACTGCCAGCCGATCTCGAACGTCCCCCGTCCCCGCAGCTCCGGGGAGACCAGCGCGCCGTCGGACAGCGGGGGCACGCTGATCGGGGCGCCGTCCAGGATCCGGCGCCACTGCGCCACGTCCACGGCGAGCGCCTCGGCCCGTTCCGCGCCGTACCCGACCTGCACCCGGCCGGTCTGCGCGATCACCACCTGCTCGACCCCGGGCGTCGCCCGTACCCGGTCGATCGCGTCGGCGGGGATCTCGATGTTCGACGTCACCTTGATCGGCGCGCCCACCTGCTGCCAGGACGCCAGCCGCTGCGTGTCCGCGATCCCGCCGGAGATCACCGCGGCGAACACCGACACGCCCAGCGCGGGAAGCAGGATCAGCACGGGCAGCACGCCGGCGGAGCGCGCCCTGGCCGCCCTGGTCAGGCCCAGGAACGGCACGGCCGCCCGGCCGCGCGCGGCCAGCCGTACGAAGAGCCGCAAGGGGTACGGATAGCAGCGCAAGGTGATCAACGCGGCGGCCAGCGTCAGCGCCACGGGCACCAGGAGCAGGAACGGATCCTGCGAGGCGCCACGGGCCCGCAGCAGGTACGCCCCGACCAGCGCGAGCACCACGACCAGCACTTCCAGCGTGACCCGCCGGGCGGAGGGCCGGGCGGCGGACACGTCGTCGCGGCGCTCGTGGAGGGGCGTGCGATGGACGAGGGCCAGCCGCGCCCCGGCGAACCCGACGGCCGCCACGAACACGACCAAGGGCCCCAGGTGCACGATCGGCAGCACGGGACCGGGCACCAGGAACGACAACCCGTACCCGGCCAGCGCGGCGGGCAGCACCGCGACGCCGGTCAGCAGCGCCCCGGTGCCGGCCACCTGCCGCAGCGACCCGCCCCGGGCCCGCGCCAGGGACAGCGGGTGGTCGAGACGGTTGCCCAGCAGCAGCACGACCAGCGCGATCACGCCGAGCGCCACCGCCAGCAGCCCGCCGAGCACCAGGTACATCACGGTCTGCGCGGTGGCCACGGCGGCGAGGAAGTCGCCGAGCAGCTTGGAGAGCCCGGTGTCCAGGTGGTACGGGCTGCCCGTCGACTGGAGCGCGGCCACCCGCCCGAACTCGGCGACCGCCGCCTGGAGGTCAGGCGCGGCCAGCGCGCTCGCGCCACGGGCGTCGATCGGCAGGACCCAGTGGTAGGACAGGTTGCGCCCTTCACCGCTGAGCGCGGTGAGCCCCTCGTCGGGGATCAGCGTCGTGATGCGCTTCTCGAGCTCCTCGCTGCCCGGTGTCTGCGCCTTGACGACCTGCAGGATGTCGACGTTGTGGGACCAGTAGCGGTCACCGGGGTCCTTGGCCTTGAAGGCGCCGACGATCTTCAGGGCGGCGTAGTCGTTCTCGCCGACCATCTTGGTCTGGCCCACCTTGAGGTCCAGCTCGGGCAGGGCGTCCGCGACGATCCCCACCTCGAAGACCGGGATCGTCGCGCCCTCGTACCGCATGGTCGAGGGCTTGCCGGGCGCGCGGCCCTGGACCCAGTCCACGCGCCGGTCCGCGTCGGAGAGCCAGCCCAGGTTCATGTGGGTGTGGCCGGAGGTCCCGGTGACGGGCGTGGAGGTGGTCTTGGCGCTCATGTGGCCCGCGCCGACCGCCAGCGGGCGCAGCGCCGGCGGCAGGATCTGGCGCCAGCGGCGCTCGCGGGCGTCGAACTGGCCGCGTTCGTGCAGGTCCTCCTGGGACGAACGTGACTCCACGGACACCGTGAGGTCGGCCTGCACTGCGGGGGCGCTGACCAGCGAGCGGCGCAGCGCCTCGTCGAACGACGCCTGCATCGCCCTGGGCAGCCCCGCGACCAGCAGGCAGGCGCTCAGCGCCAGCACGAAGAGCACGGCCATCGTGCCCAGGTGCACGCGGGCGAGCAGGGCGATCCTCACCGTTCCTCCACGAGTTGCCCGTGTTGCCCGCGCAGGCGGCGGGCCAGCCCGGCCACGATGGCGAGCAGCACCGCGGCCACCAGCGTCAGCATCGCCGCGGTGGCCGCCCACGGGATGTCGAGCACCACGCCGGGGGTGACGGCCGAGGCCTGCCCGGTCAGTACGATGTGCGGCACGACCAGCACGCCGACGACCACGGCGAGCCCGGTGCCCGCGACGAGCGACAGCCCGATGACGAACGCCTGCTCGACCGCCAGCACCCCGAACACCTGCCTGGAGCTCACCCCGAGCGCCCGCAGGATCGCGAACTCGCCCATGCGCTCCCGGGCCGCGACGGTCGCGTTCACCAGGAACCCGAGCGCCGCGAACACCAGCGCCGCCGCGAACCCGAGCATCAGCGCCCCCTGCAACCCGCTGGCCAGGGGGTCGTCCCGCAGCTCGGCCGCCAGCTTGCGCTGGTCGAGCGCGGTCACGTCCCACTCGGGCCGCGTCTGGAGCGCCTTCACCGCGGGCGCGGTGTCACCGGCCGCGAGCCACCATTCGGTCGCGGGCCTGGGCAGCTGCGCCGCGGCCAGCTCGTACGTCTGCAGCGTCCCCCAGTCGGCGAGCACGGCCTTCTGCCCCGCGGGGGTGGTCGGCATGCTGTCCACGACCCCCACCACCTTGACCTGGAGCACCCTGCGGTCGATGCTGGCCGGCCCGACCTGGCCGACGGCCAGCTTGAGCGAGGCGGCCAGGTCGGCGGTAAGCACCACCGGCAGCGGTCCGGGCTTCGGCAGCGGCGCGAGGCCGGCGACCGCCGGCCGCGTCACCTTCATGGACACCGGCGGCGTCGCCACCTCGCGGCCGTCGGCGCTGAGGCCGGTCAGGGTCAGGTTCGCGGGGCTCTGGGGGGCGCCCGCGACGAGGCCGCGCAGCGACAGCGGGTACGTGATCTTGCCGGTGCGCCCGGCCAGCGCCCGGAGGTCGACGTCGATCCGGTTCTCGCCCTTGTGCAGCACCCCGAGCGACACGTCGCGCCACACGCCGAGCGCGTCGGAGAGCACCAGACGCAGCGGCAGGTCGCCGTCCGCCTCCGCCCGCAGCGTGAGCGCCGACGGCTGCCCTGGAAGATCCAGTTTGCCCGCCCGGTCACCCACCAGTGCCCGCGACATCTCCCCGATCGGCTGCGCGGACAGGTCGGCACGCAGGCGGAACAGCTCGCCGAGCTTGCCCGCGTCCAGGCCGAGCAGCAGCGCGCTCTCGCCGCTCACCTCGGTCTGACCGCGAAATCCCGGCGAGTACGCCGTGACGCCGGGCAGCGCGGTGAACGCCGTCCCGCGCCCGAGCGCCCCCAGCTCCGGCCCGTCAGGGGGACCGGACAGCCTCAGGTCGGCCCCGGCCTGGTGGCGCGCCTGGTCGACCTGCGAGGCCCGCCAGGTGGACGCGGTGGCCATGGACACGATGCCGATCGCGATGGCCATGGTCAGCAGCAGCGCCGGACCCGCGTACTTGAGCGGCCGCCTGCTCACCTGCCAGGCCCCCAGCGCGGGGGCGAGCGCCGGTCGCCTGGACGTCACCCGCTCGGCCAGCTTCGAGACGCGCGGCACCAGCCGCAGCCCCAGCATGCCGCCCGTGAGCAGGGCCAGGGCCGGCCCGGAGATGATCAGCGGGTCGATGCCGAGCCCGCCCGCGGCTGTCGCGGTCACGGGCGCGCCGTAGCGCTGCAGCTGCCAGATCGCCAGCCCGGCCACGACCAGCAGCGCCAGGTCTGCGCCCGCCCGCTCGATCAGCCCGCGCCCGCCGCCGCGGCCGCGCGCCGCCTGTTCCTCCACGTACGTGCGCCGCGTGCCCGCCAGCGCCGGCAGCACCAGCAGGACGGCCGCGGCCAGGGCCACGCCGAACGACACGAGGAACGTGCCCAGATCGGCCGAGGGCGCCAGCCGTACCCCCGAGGCCCTGATCCAGGGCAGCAGGTTGACCAGCGCGAGCAGCGGCGGGCCCAGGAACGGCGCGACCACCGCGCACGGCACCGCCACCAGCAGCGCCTCGCCGCCCGCCAGCGCGGCCAGCCGCACGGTGCCCGCGCCGCGCGAGCGCAGCAGCGCCACCTCCATGCGGCGGTGGTCGGCGAGCAGGCGGGCGGTGAGCATCAGCGCGTACGCGGCCAGCAGCAGCAGCTGCAGCACCGGGATCAGCATCGTGGAGCGCGCGACCAGGGACGCCGTGTCGAGCTGGGTCAGGATCTCGGGCAGGCGGCTGGCGGCCACGCAGCTGCCGCAGCCGTCCGCCTTCAGCCGCGCGCCCAGCTGGTCGATCGCTCCCGCCAGCGGGCGCAGCTGGGCGGGCGTGAGCGCGCGCAGGTCGGGTACGGCGGTCCAGGTGGCGTTCACGTTCGTGGCGAAGCGGGCGATGAACGTCTCGCGCGGCACCATCAGCGGCCCGTACGTGGTGAACTCGCCGCGCTCCACGCCCCGGCTGAGCAGCTGCTCGCCCGCCCACCGCTCGCCGAACGGGTCGTTGAGCTGGAACACGCCCACGATGCGGACCGTGACCGGGCGCGGGTCGAGGCGGCCCTTGGTGGTGAACTCCTGCCCCGCCTTGAACCCGGCCGCCGAGGCCGCCGACAGCGAGATCGCGGCCTCCACCCGGTCGCCGCCGGCGCGCGGCCAGGAGCCGGACACGAGCCGGGCGTGCTGGTCGAGCCCGTCGTAACTACCGAACCTGAGCAGCTCGGGCCGGTCCTGGGCGTCCTGGCCCGGCATGACGTAGGAGTCGGAGCGGAAGCTGGTGGTGACGGCGGGCGGGCGCGTGTAGGCCCTGGCGAACTCGGCGCGTACCGACCGGTCGAACTTGGGGAACGTCTCGGCCGTCACGGGGGCGCTGACGGTGGCGGCGGTCTGGCGGTACGAGGCCGTCTCCATCGTCCGGCGGATACCGGCGTCCGCGATGGAGGAGGCGTACATGGTCAGCGCGACCAGCGTGGTCGTCGCCAGAAGGATCGAGCCGAAGGCGGCCAGGAGGAGCAGCGGCTCGCTGAGCGCCCTTTTGACGACCAACGGCCCCCGCATGTGTCCCCCTTCGCCCCGTTTTAGTGCACCTTCGGGCAGATCTGGGCGATGGGGCAAGGTGATCTTTGGAACGGTGACGCACCCGATACGGCCATGTGATATCGAAACTGTGACAAAAGGGTGCGTAAACGAGAACGCCGCACCCCCGGAGGGAGTGCGGCGTTTCCTGTGTCAGGCGGCCTTACTTGCCAGCCAGCGACGCGGCCTGCTTGGCGATCGCGGACTTGCGGTTGGCGGCCTGGTTCTTGTGGATGACGCCCTTGCTGACGGCCTTGTCGAGCTGGCGGGCAGCGACCCGCTGCAGCGCGGCGGCCTGCTCGACGTCGCCCTGCTCGGCGGCCTCGCGGAACTTGCGGACGGCCGTCTTCAGAGAGGACTTGACCGCCTTGTTGCGCAGGCGAGCCTTCTCGTTCTGCTTGTTGCGCTTGATCTGGGACTTGATGTTCGCCACGAAGAAGCCTCGGTGAAAGTCTGAGTGATGGATGGGGCGCGCGGGCTCGAGAGAGGGCGCGCCACACGCAGTTGAACAGGTTACCAATAACTCAGGTTGGCTCTCAAATCAACGCGTACTTGAGCATCGGCGTTTCCGATGCTCGGCGCTCGCTCGGCGCTGGAAAGTCCTATGTTATCCGATCATCCACCGCGTGACGTACTCGTGCCAGTCCTCCTCCGTGGCGGCGAAGTCCACGTAGAGCGCCAGGCCGAAGCGGTCGCGGCGGCCGTGCTCCGACAGCGCGAGCCGGGCGCCCTCGGCGGCCATGGCGACGCTCTCGGCGTTGTCGAGCCAGGGCACGCCGTGGTCGTGGTAGGCCGGGGCGCCGATGTAGAGGGCCTTGGCGGCGGGCACCAGGTCCAGGGCCAGCTCGGCCTGGCGGGCGACGTGGCCGCCGTAGAGGGACTGCAGGGGGGTGAAGGAGTCGTACGTCATGACGGCGACCTGGTCCACGCGGTCCACGACCTGCTTGAAGTAGCCCTGCGACCAGTACTTGTCGTGGGACAGCAGGGCCCGGGCGGTCAGGCGCAGGCCCGGGTACGGCTCGATCTGCGGGGTGGAGGTGGACAGCAGGCCGGTGTGCCCACGGGTGCGCTCCAGCAGGTCGAGGAACTCGGTGTCGCCGTCACCGATCGGCTCGAAGTTGTAGTGGATGCCGTCGTAGCCCTGCCTCATGATGGCGGCGACGCCGGACAGGACGTTCTCGCGGGACTTGGGGTCGTCGAGGTCGAGGCCGTTCTTGACGGACTGGCCGAGCCAGGCGGAGATGCGGACCGCGGGGAGGCGCTCGCGTAACCACTTCACGAAATTTCCGGCGTTGGGGTATTTGTCTGGGCTTAAGGTGCCGTCCCAGTTGAAGGGGCCGGAGTGGACGTACACGTCCTTGATGCCCGTGGCGCGCAGCCGTACCGCCAGCTGCTCGACGTCGCGCTCCGTGCGGCGGCCGTCCACCCACGCGTGGCCCAGCCAGAGCGCGTCGTTGCCCGTGCTCTTCGCCCAGGCCGCCGGTGCACCGGTAAACTGGAGCCGGAGCGTGGCGGCGAGGAGGCCGACCAGCGCGACCACGATGGCCGAGGCAAGCGCGAGCAGGCGCAGGCCGCGGCGGATGACGGTTCGGGCAGTCACCCGGGCATGTCACCATGAAAGACTGCCTTACCTCAACCCTGTCGAAACGGACTTCGGTGCGCACTCAGCCTGGCCAGACCGACCCCGCGTTGATCCGCAACTTCTGCATCATCGCGCACATCGACCATGGCAAGTCGACCCTTGCCGACCGGATGCTGCAGATCACCGGCGTGGTCGACGATCGCTCCATGCGTGCCCAATACCTCGACAGGATGGACATCGAGCGCGAACGGGGCATCACGATCAAGTCGCAGGCCGTGCGGCTGCCGTGGGACGGCCACGTGCTCAACATGATCGACACGCCCGGCCACGTCGACTTCACCTATGAGGTGTCCAGGTCGCTGCAGGCGTGCGAGGGCGCGATCCTGCTGGTCGACGCGGCACAGGGCATCGAGGCGCAGACGCTGGCCAACCTCTACCTGGCCATGAACGCCGACCTGCACATCATCCCCGTCCTCAACAAGATCGACCTGCCGGCGGCGCAGCCGGAGAAGTTCGCCGAGGAGCTGGCGGGGCTGATCGGCTGCGACCCGTCCGACGTGCTCAGGGTGTCCGGCAAGACCGGCGAGGGCGTGCGCGAGCTGCTCGACCACGTGGTCCGGGAGATCCCCGCCCCCGTGGGCGACGCCGACGCGTCGGCCCGGGCGCTGATCTTCGACTCCGTCTACGACACCTACCGCGGCGTCGTCACGTACGTGCGGGTCGTGGACGGCCACCTGAGCAAGCGCGAGCGCATCCTCATGATGTCGACCGCCGCCACCCACGAGACGCTCGAGATCGGCGTCATCTCCCCCGAGCCCAAGATCTCCGAGCTGGGGCTGGGCGTCGGCGAGGTGGGCTACCTGATCACCGGCGTCAAGGACGTGCGCCAGTCGCGCGTGGGTGACACGGTCACCTCGGCGGCCAAGTCGGCCAAGGAGATGCTGGCGGGCTACGAGCACCCCAAGCCGATGGTGTTCTCGGGGCTCTATCCGATCGACGGCGACGAATACCCCGAGCTGCGCGAGGCGCTCGACAAGCTGCAGCTCAACGACGCGGCGCTGATCTACGAGCCGGAGACGTCGGCGGCGCTCGGGTTCGGGTTCCGGGTCGGGTTCCTGGGGCTGCTGCACATGGAGATCGTGCGGGAGCGGCTGGAGCGCGAGTTCGGCCTGTCGCTGATCTCCACGGCGCCCAACGTGGTCTACCGCGTGGTCATGGAGGACGGCAAGGAGCTCACCGTCACCAACCCGTCGGAGTTCCCCACGGGCGGGAAGATCGCGCAGGTCTTCGAGCCGGTCACCAAGTCGACGATCCTGGCGCCGTCCGAGTTCATCGGGGCGATCATGGAGATCTGCCAGGGGCGGCGCGGCCAGCTCCTCGGCATGGACTACCTGTCGGAGGACCGGGTCGAGATCCGCTACACGCTGCCGCTGGGCGAGATCATCTTCGACTTCTTCGACCAGCTCAAGTCGCGCACCCGCGGTTACGCCTCGCTCGACTACGAGCCCGCCGGCGAGCAGGAGGCCGAGCTGGTCAAGGTGGACATCCTGCTGCAGGGTGAGCCGGTCGACGCGTTCAGCGCCATCGTCCACAAGGACAAGGCCTACACCTACGGCGTCGACATGGCCAAGAAGCTGCGCGAGCTGATCCCCAGGCAGCAGTTCGAGGTGCCGATCCAGGCCGCCATCGGAGCCCGGGTCATCGCCCGCGAGAACATCCGCGCCATCCGCAAGGACGTCCTGGCCAAGTGCTACGGCGGTGACATCTCCCGTAAGCGCAAGCTGCTGGAGAAGCAGAAGGAAGGCAAGAAGCGGATGAAGATGGTCGGGCGCGTGGAGGTTCCTCAGGAGGCCTTCGTCGCCGCGCTGTCCACCGAGTCGTCCACCGACAAGAAGAAGTAGGACTTTCGGGGTAGGCGACTACCCTGAAAGCATGGAAGTGGTGCAAACCGCGCGCATGGTCCTTTCTCGGGTCACGCTCGACGATCTGGCCGCTGTCCATGAGCTTCACTCCGACCCCCGTACCAACGTGTACAACCCCGGGGGCCCCAGCGTTGACCTGGTGTCCAGCCGCGCCATGCTGGACCTCTGGCTCGCCGACTGGGCCGAGCGCGGCATCGGCTACTGGGCCGCGCGGGCGATCGGCGGGTCGGAGGTGCTCGGGTTCGGGGGGCTGCGCCGCGCGATCGTCGGCGGGGACGAGGTGCTGAACCTCTACTACCGGTTCCGGCCGTCCGCCTGGGGCCACGGGTACGCGGGGGAGCTCGTGGAGGCGGCGCTGCGGGTCGGCAAGGAGCTCGGCACCGTCGTCGCGGTCATCTGGCCCGACAACCTGCCGTCGCTGAAGGTGGCGGAGCGGGCGGGCATGCGCAGGGACCGGACGATCCCGTACGGGGGCGTCCAGAGCATCGTGTACGTGGCCTGAGGCCCTACGGGCGGCTGCGGACCACGTACCCCACCAGCACCAGAACGCTCGCGGTGGCCTGAGCCGCCAGGAAGCCGGCCGGCGGGCCCGGTGGGGACAGCAGTGCGGCCACGACGGGCAGGCACCCGAGCACGGCCAGGTCCACCCCGGTGAGCGCCCAGCGCAGCGGCCCGGTCGGGATCGCGCCCCCCGGGGTGTCGATGATCGGCATGGAGTGGTCGACCGGACTCCTCCTGGCCATCCGCAGGGCGGCGGCGGCCAGCGCGGGGGCCGTCAGCGGCCCGAACAGCCACCACGCCCCCGGCAGCGCGCCGCCCGCGCTCAGGGCGGCCAGCCCCAGAGTCGCCCACGCGCCGCCCAGCAGCGTGGGCAGCACCGCACGGGCCGCGAGCGCCTGGCGGCGGTCCACGCCGAGCAGCCTGGACAGGGCCGGGTTGTCGCTGTCCCTGCGCGCCCCCGACACGCTCACCGCCGCCACGGCCAGCGAACCCGCCAGCACGGCCGCTCCGAGCGTCACCGGAGCGCCGCCCGCCTGCGCCAGCACGGCCGGCAACGCGGACATCGCGAAGATGACCCCCAGACGCCCCGGCCTGCGGCCCACCCGGCGCCAGTCGTGCCACGCCAGCGCGAGCGGCGCGGGCAGCGCCGGCCACCGGCGCGAGCTGAGCTTCCTGGCCCGCCAGTGGTTGTCCTCGGCGATCCAGGTGAGCGTACCGGGGTCGAGGGCGACGGCCGCGTTCGCGACGTGGCCCGCTCGCGTCGAGGCCGTCACGAGGGTGCGGGTGGGGATCCGGTCGAGTGACGCCCACGCCTGGCGTACCAGGAGGGCTGAGGCCGCCGCCGCGGCGGCAGCCGCGACGGCCACCGCCGACAGGGGAGCGCTCGCGGCGACGGCGAGCACCGTGCGCAACTGCCCGCTGACGGTCACGACGGCGACCACCAGCAGCGCGACCGTCGCGGCCGTCAGCCAGACCTGCCACGACTGGGACGCCTGGCCGAGCACCGCCAGGGCCATCCCGCCCGCGGTCGCCGAGACGCCCAGCACCAGCGCGCCGAGCAGGCGCCAGACGAGCTGGTCGGGGGCGCCCAGTACGGCGACCAGCCCCAGCCCGAGCAGCAGCCCGGCCGCCGCCGCCACCATGAACAGCACCCGCGCGGTGCGCCCGAGCAGGTGCCGCCGGTTCAGCGGCGAGGGCAGCAGCCAGGAGGCGTCGGCGGCAGGCAGCATCACGGGTCCCGCCGCGCGGGCCGCGGTCAGGAAACCGGCCAGCGCCAGCGCGAGCAGGGCCGCTCCTGCGCTCACGCGAGCGGGGTCGGCCGCTCCGGCCAGCCCCTGGAACACGGTGGTGAGCGGCTGGCCGAGCACGGCGGCGAGCATCACCAGCCCGAACCCGGCGACGTACCGATCGAGCAGGCCACCTCGGGCCGGGCCACGCGAGCGAAGATATGCCCGCACCACCCGCACACTCCCCGCGGCCCCGCTCACGCGTCCACCCCCACAGCCTTGGCTTCGCTCATGCGTCCACCCCTGACGGTGAGACCTGGCGGGCACGGCCGGCCAGGCCGTGATCGTGCGTGGCCATGACCACGGTGCCTCCCTCGTCCGCGTACTCCTCGAGCAGCTCGCCCAGCCGGGCCCGGAAACCGGCGTCGAGGCCGCGTTCCGGCTCGTCGAGCAGCAGCAACGTGCTCGGCCTGAGCAGCGCGGAGGCCAGGGAGAGGCGTTGGCGCTGCCCGGTGGACAGGTTCAGCGGCGGCGCGTCCGCCCGCTCCACCAGCGCGAACACCTCCAGCGCCGCCTCGACGCCCATGCGAGCCTCGGCGTGCACGGCTCCCATGAGCTCCAGGTGCTCGCGGGCGGTGAGCCCCGGATACCAGGAGGGCTCGTCGCCGAGCATCGCCACCCGGCGCCAGAAGGCGGCGTCGTCGGCCGGCGGCTCCCCGAACACCCGGACCCGGCCAGAGGTGACCGGCTGGAGCCCGGCCAGGCAGCGCAGGAGGGTCGACTTGCCGCTCCCGTTGGGCCCGACGACGGCCACGAGCTCGCCCGGCGACACGGTCAGGTCCATGTCCCGGAGTACGGGATTGCCGCCGAGTTCGACCGTGAGCCGGTGAACGCTGATGATCGAGTCATACACGTACCCGAGCCTAGCCAGCCGCGCGCGCGGATGATCGCGACGATTTTCTGTCGGTGCCATCGCCTACCTTCAGTTCCGAACACCAGTGCGACTGGAGGGTGACGTGATTGCTTCTGAGCGATTCGAGCGTGCCGCCGTGTTGGGGGTTGCCGTGGCTGAGGAGACTCGGCGGCTGCTGAGGCTCCACCTGATTTCGGGGGAGGAGGGCGGCGACGGCACCGTGCTCGTCGACGTGCCCTATCCCGACGCGGTCGTGGTGGCGGCGCTGCTCGATGTGGCGGCGGAGTGTTTCGGCGAACGGGGTGACTCGGTCGAGGAGACCAGGCAGGCGGCGTTGGAGACGTTGTTACAGCTGGCCGGGTTCGACGGTGAGTCCCAGCTCAGGCAGCCCTGACCGCTGCTTCACTGCGGGCTCGCCACTCCGTGCCGGAAGGCGTAGGAGACCGCCTGGGCGCGGTCCCGCAGTCCCGCCTTGGCGAAGAGGTTGTTGATGTGGGTCTTGACGGTGGCCTCCGAGATGTAGAGGCGGCCGGCGATCTCGGTGTTCGAGAGGCCGTCGGCGATGAGAGCCAGCACCTCGCCCTCGCGCGGGGTCAGCCCATCGGGGAGCCCATCACGGACGACTCCAGAAGGAGGAGGAGGGGTGTTGCCGGTTGTGGCCGGGGTTGGCCTGGTGGGCGCCGACATGGTGTCCAGGAGGCGGCGTTGGACGCTGGGGTCGAGTTGGGCGTCGCCGCGCCTCACCGTGGCGACGGCCCTGGCGATGTCGTCGGCGTCCGCGTCCTTGGTGAGGAAGCCGCGCGCGCCCGCTCTCAGGGCCGCGAAGACGGACTCGTCGTCTGAGTACGTGGTGAGCACCACGACCTGGGTCTCCGGAAAACCGGCGCGGATGCGGCCGGTGGCCTCCACGCCGTCCATGCGGGGCATGCGCAGGTCCATGAGCACCACGTCGGGCCTGTGCTCCTCGACCAGCCGCAGCGCCGCCTCGCCGTCGCCGGCCGAGCCGACCACCTCCATGTCCGGCAGCAGCCCGAGCAGCAGCACCAGGCCCTCGCGCACCACGGCCTGGTCGTCCACCACGATGACCCTGGTCATCCGGGCGCCCCCGGTCATGCCGGCACCCTCAGGCGCACCTGGAAGCCACCGTCGCGGGCGCCTGCCGACAGCGTGCCGCCGAGCAGCTCGGCCCGTTCACGCATGCCCACGAGGCCGTAGCCGCCCCCTGGCGAGCCCTTCTCCGCGGAGGCCGGATTGGTGATGCGCAGCTCGCACCAGAGCCGGTCAAACTCGAGCTCGACCGTGGCCGGGCTGCCGGGGGCGTGGCGGCGTACGTTCGTGAGGGCTTCCTGGGCGGTGCGCACCAGGGCGAGCTCCGTCGCCGGCGACAGGCGGTGCTCGGGGCCGGAGATGCGCAGCGTGCAGGCCTGGTGGGCGGCGCTCTCGAAGTCGTCCGCCAGCGTGCGCAGCGCCACGGGGAGCGCGGGCGGGTCCTCGCGCAGCGCCTGCACCGCGCGCCTGGCCTCGTCGAGCCCCGACTTGGCCAGGTCGCGGGCCAGGGTGACCCGGTCGAGCGCTTCGCCCGTGCGCTCCGCGCGCAACAGCAGCTTGGCGCCCTCCAGGTGGACGAGCTGGGCCGAGAGGGAGTGGGCGAGGATGTCGTGGATCTCCCTGGCGATCCTGGCCCGTTCCGCGAGCACGGCCTCACGAGCCTCGGCGGCCCTGGTGGCCTTGCGCTGTCTGGCCGCATATGAGATCAGGACGATCAGGCAGGTGCTGAGGATGAGCGGGAGGTCCCGGGCCGGGTTGCCGACGATCGCACCCGCCACGACCAGGCCGCCGACGGCCAGCAGGCCGATGGGCAGCGCCTGGCGCAGGGTGAAGCGGGTCACGGCCAGGCTGACGCAGATGAGCAGCGCCCCGATCGCGGCGCCGCCGTCGGTGAGGGTGCTGAGGGCGATGGAGAGGACCACGGCGAGGGCGAGGGCGATCAGCGCGACAGGCACCCCGAAGACCCGCAGCGCCCGCGAGCCTCCTGCCTCCGCGCCTGCTGGGTCACCGCCCGGCGTCCACAGACTGCTCGACGCTGACGGCCCCGGACCGGCGAGCGCCAGTGGCTTTGAGGGCTTCGGTTTGCTGGGCGGCGGGGGCTCTGGCTGTGGTCGGTCACCTCGCGCCACGGGCTCTGGCTGTGGTCGGTCGCCTCGCGCCGGTGATACCGGTTGCGGCGGGCCGCTTGCCGCCGGGGCTTCCGATTGCGGTCGGCTGCCCGGTGCCGGTGCGGGCGCCGGTGCGGGTGCCAGTGCGGGTGCGGGTGTCGGTGCTCCTGGGCGGCTTGCGCTGCCTGGCGCCGACGGTTGCGCTGGGCCGCCTGGCGCCGGCGCTCTTGGGTCCGTCGGATCCGGTGGTGCTGGCGGTTGCGGTGAGCTGGCTGGTGCCCGTGCTCCTGAGCCGCTTGGGACCTCCTGTCGGGGCCCTCGTGAGACTTCCCTCGGGACCGCCCATGGGGCCTCCGGCAGGCTCTCCTGCCGGGTCACCCGTAGGAGGATCCGTGGTGCCTTTCGGGGGGACTCGCGTCGGGTCTCCGGTGAGGCGTTTCGGTGGGAATCCCGGCGGGAGGGGTGGAGCCGCGTGCGCCGGGCGTGGAGCGAGAGGAACAGGGTGGTGAGCAGGGTGAGGCCCAGCCCGGCGGTCAGGAGGGTGACCGCCAGTCCGGTGCCGGTCAGGCCCGGCGCGGGGGTCGCTCCCATCTGGGCCACGATCAGCAGCGCGATCACCCCGAGCTGCAGCGTGAGGGCGATTCCGTACGGCGCACGCATCACCCCACGACGGTATCCGGTCGCCTGTTCGTGCTCGAAAGCGCACGACCCCTTTGGGCGACGACGTACGCCTGGGCGCCGATGGTGAGGCCGATGAACAGCATGATCCCGCCGGTGGAGAGGTCGAGGCCGAGGGCGCCTCCGGCGAAGTACAGGCCGACGCGGATGGCGACCGAGGCCAGCCACACCAGCATGGTCCAGCCCGTGGCTCTCGACCAGGAGACGCCGGAGTCGTCCAGCCACACCCGTACGGTCGTCGCCCGCCACACGCCCAAGGCGACGGCGATGACGGCCTCCACCAGGGCCAGGCCGAGGCTGAGCGCGAGGTGCCGGGGATCGATGACCCCGCCCGACGCGATGCCGAGGAGGATCATGGCGGCGGCGGTGTAGCGGATGCCCCGCTTGGCGGTGGGTCGGGTCTGCATCTGGCGGTAGACGACGAACACCACGGCGAGGGGGACGAGGAGAGAGATCAGTATGGGTTCCACGGGTTTGACCGTAGGGATCGGCGGGGGCGTACCGGATCGGCCCGAGGGTTGAGTGCGCGGATCTCCACCCTGGGGTGGAGATCGGGGCGAGGGGTGATCGGGTCGCTGGGGGAGCGGGCTCTCGGTTACCGTCCAAGCATGGGCGTTGTCTCCGTAAACGTGGGCAAATCGGTCGAAGCTGAGTGGGCGGGGAAGCTGGGGCGTACGGCGATCGACAAGCGGGCGGTCACGCACCGGGTGGCCGTACTGGCCAACGGGCTCGCGGGTGACGAGCGGGCCGACCAGAAGCACCACGGCTCGCCCGATCAAGCCGTCTACTCGTACGCCAGGGAGGACTACGACTGGTGGGAAGGGGAGCTCGGGCGGGAACTGAGTAACGGGCAGTTCGGCGAGAATCTCACCACCTCCGGTCTCGACGTCACGGACGCGGTGATCGGCGAGCGCTGGCGGGTGGGCAGCGCCTTGCTGGAGGTGAGCGGGCCCCGGATACCGTGCGTGGTGTTCCGCAACTGGATGGATGAGCCGGGGTGGGTCAAGCGCTTCACGGCGGCGGGGCGGCCCGGGGCATACCTGCGGGTGGTCTCACTTGGGGAGCTTGGTGCCGGGGATGAGGTGGAGGTCGTCTCGCGGCCCGAGATCGGGGTGACGGTGGGGGACTGGTTCCGGGCCCGGCATGGGAACGAGGAGGCGCTGCGCCGCATCCTGGCCGTTCCCGGGCATGACGCCGAGTGGGATCGCATGGCCGAGCGACTTTTCAGCGGCCAAGCATCTTAGGCCGCCCACCCTGCCGAACCCGGGTCCGCGCAACCGGGTGCCGCGCAACCGGGTCCCGCTCGGCCGGATCCCGCTCGGCTGGGTCCCGCTCGGCCGAGTCTTGTTCGGCTGGGTCACGTTCGGCGTGGTCCCGCTCAACGGGGGTCCCGCTCAGCCGGATCCCGCTCAACCCGGGTTCCGCTTGACCCGGGTCGCTTGAACGGGGCCGCTCACCCGGGGCCGGTCGAACGCGTGGTGGCTCCGGCGTTCGGAAGGCGCGGTGGTGAGGTGCTGGAGGGTGGGGTGGCGTGGAGGTGCTGGAGGGATCGGGGTGGGGCGGAAACGGCGGGAGGGCCGGGCGGCATGGTGTGCGCCCGGCCCTCGGGGTCGGGGTGGTGTGATCAGCCCGGAGGCGAATCGGTTGGGGTCAGCGCAGGATCGAGTACAGGGCTGAGGTGAGGGAGGCGTGGGCGTCGTCCTGGTCGATGGACCACATCATCGAGCCACCCAGCCCCTTGAGGCGGATGTAGGCCGCCTTCTGCAGGAGCACCGCCGGATCGTCGTACGACCAGAACTCGTTCCCGTCATACAGCCAGAGCGTCCCGGTGCGCAGGTCCCGGTAGCGCTTGCCGGGCTTGGTGACCAGGTCCTTGTAGTCCTCCGTCCCGGGTCCCCACTTCCCGGCGGCGGGGCCGGTGGCCGGCTTGTAGAGGCCGTCGCCGCCGCCGGTGACCCCGGTCCAGCCCTGGCCGTACGCGGGTACGCCGACCACGATCTTGCGGCCGGGTGCCCCGCGGGACAGGTAGTCGCGTACGGTCTGGTCCACGCTGTAGCGCACCGGGTTCGGATCGCGCCGATCGCTGAAGAGGTTGCCGTTGTGCCCGGTCTGCGCCTCCCAGGTCCCGTGCAGGTCATATCCCTGGACGGTGGCGAAGTCGAGCGCCCTGAACACCCGGCGCACCTCGAACCCGGCGTCGATCTTGGCCGCCGCGGCCGGGAGGAAGGCCGTGAGCTGCGCGCTCGGTGAGAAGACGGAGAGCTGTGCCCGCAGTTCCTCCGCGAACAGCGTGAAGTTCCGCCTGTCCTCCGGCCGGATGACGTTCCCCTCAGCGCCGGAGGAGCCCGGCCACTCCCAGTCCAGGTCGATCCCGTCGAACACCCCGGCTCCGGCACCCGCGGGGAGGTCCGGCAGGTTGCCGCGCAGCCACAGGTCGATGCACGAGCGGGCCAGCGCCGAGCGGGACTCGGCGGTGAGGACCGCGTCGGAGAAGTACTTGGACCCGGTCCAGCCGCCCAGCGAGATCATCACCTTGAGCCCCGGGTGCTTGGCCTTGAGCTTGCGGAGCTGGTTGAGGTTGCCGTTCAGGGCCTGGCCGGGAGCGTCGGCCACGCCGTCCACGCTCTGCTCCGCGGGCACGGGCCGCTGCCAGTCGGCCCACGGGTCGGCCGAGTAGCAGGCGCCCTCGGCGTTCACGAACCCGAACGCGTAGTTCAGGTGCGTGAGCTTGGCCGCGGCGCCCGTGGCGTCCACGTCCTGGACGTGGTAGTTGCGCCCGTAGACGCCCCACTGGATGAAGTACGCGACCCGTTTGAAGCCGGTGCGGGCCTCGGCGGGCGCGGAGATCGCCGTGCAGCCGAGCAAGAGCGAGAGCGCGAGCAGGATCGTCTTCTTCACGAGGCGACTCCCGGGAGGGGATATTTATAGGAAACTTTCCTAAAAGTAGAGCTACGGCTCGCCGCCGTCAACGATCCGCGCCACCTCGTCGGGGCTGGAGATCACCGCCCACGCGTACGCCGGGTTCGCGAACAGGCCGAGGACCAGGTCCGCCACGTCCTGCCTGGTCGTGGCCGCCAGCAGCAGGGTCACGACGTGTGCGGCCGGCGGCCGCAGGAACGCGTTGGTCCACTCGGTGACCGGCGCCGCCGCCTCCCACATCCGCTCCGCCGTGGCGCGGCCGAAGGCGGCGTCGTACGGGCCGCCCGCCGCGATGGCGTCGGCCGCGATCCAGGCGCAGGCCGAACCCAGGTTCGCGCCCTGGCCGGTCAGCGGGTCGTTGGTGATCCAGGCGTCGCCGACGGCCAGCGCGATCCGCCCGCTGGGCAGCTCGGCCACCGCCTCGCGGACGACCGGCGTGACCGCCCCCTGCAACAGGTCGTCCTCGCCCAGCAGTTCCAAGCCCCCGTCCACCCGCTCGGCCAGCCGCGGCGCGTGCTCGGCGAGCAGCCCGGCCAGCTTCCCGGCGACCTCGGCCGCGGGCAGGCGCGAGAGCGGCTCCAGCGGCCCGCCCGGAACCGCCTCGACCAGCACGCCGGAGACCACGCCGTGCCTGGTCATCATCGGCATGCGCAGGATCTCCCCGCACCCGGGCGAGACGTTGTAGCTGAACATGGGGCCGAGGTCGAGACCGCCGTACAACCCGGCCGTCAGGACCCGCTGCGGCCGGTCGAACGGCGACCGAGCCGGGTCGCGCGGGAACAGCTCCGCCACCGAGCGCCGTCCGGCCGTGACCACCATCAGCTCGTGCTCCCGGGACCAGCGGTCCACCTGCGCCGCGTCCGGCGGCGCGCCGGTGACGACGACCTCGCCGCCCCGGCCGGTGAAGTCGTCCAGGTACGCGGGCAGCAGCAGCCGGAAGTCGACCGCGTGGAACGGCTCGGAGATCCCGGCGAGGAACTCCAGCGGCGGATCCCCCTTGATCGAGAGCTTGGCGGAGCTCATCAGGCATCCGGGATCCCGGAAGTGCTCGCTGCCGAGCTCCCGCTCCCGCGCCTGGGTGCGCCCCATCCTGGTCACCGTGTTGGGCAGCCGCCCCGAGCGCATGGAGTCGGCGTCCCGCTCGCTGTAGAGCGTGGCCTCGACGCCGAGCTGCTGCAGGCGCAGAGCGAGGGTCAGCCCCGAGATTCCCGCGCCCACGATGCCGATGCCCGCCATGTGATCAACCCCCTTCGGGTAGTGAACCTGCCGAGGGTCGCAGTTCGATAGCACCCTCGAACACCCGGCAAACTGAAAGGGTGCCATCCACCCTGCCTGACGGCGATCCCGTGCCCACCTCGGGCCAGCTGCCCGACAGCGCCCTGAGGGGCCTCGGCGAGCGTCCGTTCGGCTTCTACGTGCACGTGCCGTTCTGCGTGACCCGCTGCGGCTACTGCGACTTCAACACCTACACCGCCGCCGAGCTGGGCCCCGGCGCCTCGCACCGCGACTACGCGGACACGGTCGTCGAGGAGATCCGCCTCGCGCGCCGCGTCCTGGGCGCGGCCGAGCTGCCGGTGGAGACGGTGTTCTTCGGCGGTGGCACGCCCACGCTGCTTCCCCCGGAGGACCTGGCCAGGATTTTGGCCGCGATCGACTCGGAGTTCGGGCTGAGCGCGGGGGCCGAGGTGACCACCGAGGCCAACCCCGAGTCCGTCGACCCGGCCTACCTCGACAAGCTCCGCCAGGGCGGCTTCAACCGGGTCAGCTTCGGCATGCAGAGCGTGCGCGAGCACGTGCTCCAGGTGCTCGACCGCCGCCACACCCCCGGCAGGGCGGCGGCGGCCGTCAAGGAGGCGAGGCAGGCGGGGTTCGAGCACGTCAACCTCGACCTGATCTACAGCACGCCCGGCGAGTCCGACGACGACTGGCGGGCCTCGCTGGCCGCCGCGATCGAGGCCGGGCCCGACCACGTGTCCGCGTACTCGCTGATCGTCGAGGAGGGCACCAGGCTGGCGGCCAGGATCAGGCGCGGAGAGCTGCCCATGCCGGACGACGACGTGGCCGCCGACCGCTACCTGATCGCCGACGAGCTGCTGTCCCAGGCCGGGTTCGACTGGTACGAGGTGTCCAACTGGGCCATCTCCGACCGGGCCCGCTGCCGCCACAACCTGCTCTACTGGACCGGCGGCGACTGGTGGGCCGCCGGGCCCGGAGCCCACAGCCACGTCGGCGGCACCCGCTGGTGGAACGTCAAGCACCCGGCCGCCTACGCCCAGCGGCTGGCCGCGGGCACTTCGCCCGCCCACGCGCGCGAGGTGCTCGGCGACGACGATCGGACGGCCGAGCGGCTGATGCTGGAGCTGCGGCTGTCGTCCGGCTACCCGCTGGCCGAGGTGGCCCCGGCCGCGCGCCCGGCCGTGGCGAGCGCGCTGGCGCGCGGCCTGCTGGAGCCCGGGCCGTTCAGGTCGGGCCTCATGGTGCTCACGCTCCAGGGGCGGCTGCTGGCCGACGCCCTGATCAGGGATCTGCTGGTCTAGGTGATCAGGCGGATGGCGAACGGGTAGCGGTACCGCTCGCCCTTGTTGGTGGCTATGGCGGCCTGGATGTGGAAGATCAGGGACAGGATCCAGACGACCGGCAGCAGGAGCGCGCCGATGAAGACGATCACAAGGAAGCCCGAGATCACGTAGCCGATGAACATCGTGATCTGGAAGTTGAGCGCCTCCGCCGCCTGATCCCTGACGTAGGGGGACTCGTCCTTCTTCATCAGGTAGATGATCAGCGGGCCGACCCAGGAGACCAGCAGGCCGAGCAGGTGCGAGAGCATCGCCATGGTGGTGTCGTCGGTGCCCGGGCGAGGGCCGAACCTGCCGGGGACGTACGGCTCGCCGGGCGCGCCGTACGGGTAGCCGGGGGGATGCGGCGCGGCGCCGTAACCGGGCGGGGGAGGACCGTAACCCTGGCCCTGCTGCCCGTAGCCGGGCTGCCCGTAGCCGGGTTGCCCGTAACCAGGCTGTCCGTACGCCGGTTGGCCGTAGCCGGGCTGGGATCCCGGCTGCTGCCCGTATCCCAGCTGGCCGTAATCGGGCGCGGAGCCGGGCTGCTGCCCGTAAACCCCGGGCGCGGAGCCGGGTTGCTGTCCATAGGAGCCGGGCTGTTGCCCGTAGGCCCCGGGTTGGGAGCCGGGCTGCTGTCCGTAGGCGCCGGGCTGCTGTCCGTATCCTGGCTGCTGGGGGCCGGAGCCCTGGCTGGGCGGGATGCTCGACGGGGGGACGAAGCGGGTGGCGTCGTCGTCCGGCGGCGGTTGCGGCGGGTCCTGGCTCATGTTGCCTCCGTAACGAAGTCGATCAGTTCCTCGACCCGGCCGAGCAGTTCCGGCTCCAGGTCTGTGTACGTGGAGACGGCCCCGAGGATCCGCCGCCACGCCTCCGCGGGCTCCATGCGCCAGCCCAGGGCGGCGATGACGCCCTCTTTCCACGGCACCCCGCGCGGCACCGCGGGCCAGGCGGGGATGCGCAGCACGGACGGCTTGACCGCCTGCCAGATGTCGATGTACGGATGCCCCACGACGAGCACGTCCGGCGAGGTGATCTCGGCGGCGATCCTGCTCTCCTTGGAGCCGGGCACGAGGTGGTCGACCAGCACCCCCAAGCGGCGCCCTGGCTCGGGACCGAACTCCGCCACGATGGCCGGCAGATGGTCCACACCCTCCAGATATTCGACCACGACCCCCTCGACCCGCAGGTCGTGGCCCCAGATCTTCTCCACCAGGGCGGCGTCGTGCACGCCCTCCACATAGATGCGACTCTCCCGGGCGACCCTCGCCCGCAGCCCCTCCACGGCGATCGAGCCCGACGCGCTGCGCCTGGGCCCCGCCGGGGCCGCCGACGGGCGTACCAGCGTCACGGGCTTGCCCTCCAGCAGGAACGCGGCGGGCGCGAGCGGGAACAGCCGGCGCTTGCCGAACCTGTCCTCGAGCGTGACGGCCTCCTTGTCGCAGGCCACCACCGCGCCGCAGAAGCCGCTGTCGGCGTCCTCCACGACGAGGTCCCGCTCGGCCGGCACCTTCGGGATCTTGCCCTTGCCCGGCCGCCGCCAATTCCCCGCCAGCACATCGCCCTCGTACACACGGGGACCGTAGCAAATCACCCGCCGACCGCAAGGCGCTTGCGCGCGCCGCTGCGGCGGACCAGCACGGTGATGGTGCCGGCGATGGCGATGAGCAGGCCCACACCGGGGATCAGGATGAGCGCCATCACCCCGCCGGCGATGCCGCCCGCGGCCGAGGTCAGCTCGCGGCCCACGCCGTAACGCACGTCGGCCTGCTCCTGGGTGGTGCAGGACAGCTGGTAGTCGCCCCTGGAGGGCGCGTTGATCACGAGGATCTGCTCCCAGCTGACGGAACCGGACGTGACCGTCTGCGTGCCCGTGGTCTTGGCCAGTTTGGCCCCGTTCGAGATCTGGCACTCGTAGTGGACGGCGGTGTCGCTGGAGAGGTAGACGGCGGGCTTGTTCGCCGGGTCGATCGGCACCGTCACGGTTTCGCCGGCCGCGAACGTCTTCGTGGGGGCTATGTTGCCGACGCTGCTGACGATGCCGTTGGCGAACAGGACGACGCCTGCGACCGTGCAGACCACGGCGATGCCCCACACGAGTGCGATCCACCAAAGTCGCGGTTTGATGGCTTTCGAGTCGATTCGTGGGGGGAATTGGGGTTGTTGGCCGTACTGTCCGTACTGAGGAGGTGGGCCGTATTGGGGCGGCGGGCCGTACTGCGGTGGCGGGCCGTACTGAGGCGGAGGCCCGTACTGCGGCGGCGGCTGGCCGTAGCCGGGCTGCGACCCGGGTTGAGGGCCGTAGCCGGGCTGGGACCCGGGTTGAGGGCCGTAGCCGGGCTGGGACCCGGGCTGAGGACCGTAACCCGGCTGGGACCCGGGCTGTGGGCCGGGCCCGGGCTGGGAGCCGGGCTGGGGCCCGTATGGCGGAGGCGGGGAGTTGTCGCTCATGTCGGCAAGTGTGGTACTTGCCCCTTGTAAGAAGCTAGGAGCCGGGTTGCGACCTTGTGTTATCGCACCTTGTGAGTGAGAGCCGTACACTTGGCACTCAGGAACACAGAGTGCTAGATGGTTGCGTTCCTCGGATGTCAGAGGCAGGAGGTGAGCACGTGCTCGACGATCGAAAGCTGGCGGTGCTCCGCGCCATTGTCGAAGACTACGTGTCCACCAACGAACCGGTGGGCTCCAAGGCGCTCGCCGAGCGCCACAACCTGAAAGTCTCCCCGGCCACGGTCAGGAACGACATGGCCGCGCTGGAGGAGGAGGGTTACATCACCCAACCCCACACCAGCGCCGGCCGCGTGCCGACCGACAAGGGCTATCGGCTGTTCGTCGACCGGCTCTCGCAGGTCAAGCCCCTGTCCGGGGCCGAGCGCAGGGCCATCGAGACGTTCCTGGCCGGCGCGGTCGACCTCGACGACGTGGTCACCCGCACGGTCCGGCTGCTCGCGCAGCTGACCAGGCAGGTGGCGGTGGTGCAGTATCCGACGCTGACGCGTTCGACGGTCAGGCACGTCGAGCTGGTGCCGCTGAACGACCGGCGGGTCATGCTCGTGCTGATCACCAACACCGGCCGCGTCGAGCAGCGCGTCATCGAGCTGCCCGAGGTGATCGAGGACACCCGCATCGCCCACCTGCGCGCGGTGCTCAACGCCTGCCTCGACGGCTGTGGCCTGAGCAACGTGCCCGAGCTGGTCGCCGACCTGCCCGAGCGGCTGCCTCTCGAAGACCGGCCCGCCGCGGCGACGATCCTGTCGGTGCTGCTCGAGACACTGGTCGAGCGGCACGACGAGAAGATCGTGTTCGCCGGCGCGGCCAACCTCGCGGGCGCCGACTTCGCGACCGGCCTGCGCGACGTGCTCGAGGCGCTGGAGGAGCAGGTCGTGCTCATGAGGTTGCTCGGCGAGACATCCGCAGACACACCGTCCGCGCTCACCGTGCGCATCGGCTCCGAAAACCCCTATCTGCGGGGGACATCCATAGTCGCGACCGGATACGGTTCAGGCGACAACCAACTGGCCCGGCTCGGGGTGTTGGGGCCCACGAGGATGGACTACCCAGTGACGATGGGCGCCGTGCGCGCGGTGGCACGCTACGTCAGCCAGATCCTGGCTGCATCATAAGAGGTCGATAAGTGGCAAACAGCGACTATTACGCCACCCTCGGGGTGCGCCGTGACGCCAGTCAGGATGAGATCAAGAAGGCCTACCGCCGACTTGCCCGCGAGCTGCATCCCGACGTGAACCCCGATCCTGAGACCCAGGAGCGGTTCAAGGAGATCACGCAGGCCTACGAGGTGCTGTCCGACCCGAACAAGCGCCAGATGTACGACCTGGGTGGCGACCCCTTCGGCGGCGCCGGAGCAGGCGCGGGCGCCGGCGGGTTCGGAGCGGGCTTCCCCTTCAGCGACATCATGGACGCCTTCTTCGGCACCGCGGCCGGCGCCAGGGGGCCGCGCTCGCGGGCCCGCAGGGGACGCAACGCCACCATCCGGGTCGAGCTCGACCTGCGCGAGACGGCGTTCGGCACCACGCGCGAGCTGGTCGTCGACACGGCCGTGCTCTGCGAGGTCTGCCAGGGGGCCGGCGCGGCGCCTGGCACCCACCCCGACACCTGTGACATGTGCAACGGGCGCGGCGAGATCTCCCAGGTCACCCGCTCGTTCCTGGGTCAGGTCATGACCTCGCGGCCGTGCCCGCAGTGCGGCGGTTTCGGCAGCATCATCCGCCACCCCTGCCAGGAGTGCTCCGGCGACGGCCGGGTGCGCACCCGCCGTACGATCAAGGTCCGCATCCCCGCGGGCGTCGAGGACGGCACCCACATCCAGCTCGCCGGCGAGGGCGAGGTCGGCCCCGGCGGCGGCCCGCCCGGAGACCTGTTCCTCGAGATCGTCGAGCGCGCCCACGAGATCTTCGAGCGGCGCGGCGACGACCTCCACTGCACGGTGCAGATCCCGATGACGGCCGCCGCGCTCGGCACCATCCTGGCGGTGGAGACGCTCGACGGCTCCGAGGAGGTCGACGTCCGCCCCGGCACGCAGTCGGGCCAGGTCATCACCATGTTCGGGCGGGGCGTGCAGCGGCTCAACGAGTCCGGCCGCGGTGACCTGCTGATCCACGTCAACGTCGAGACCCCGACCCGCCTCGACCCCGCGCAGGAGGAGCTGCTGCGCGAGCTGGCCAAGCAGCGGGGCGAGGAGCGGCCGCCGGGCAAGTTCGCCCCCGGCCAGCAGGGCTTCTTCTCGCGGCTGCGCGACGCCTTCAACGGCAGGTGACGTGACCGTCCCGGTGTTCCTGTCGCAGGAGCTGGACGGACCCGAGCTGACGCTCGGCGGCCCGGAAGGGCGCCACGCGGCCTCCGTGCGGCGCCTGCGGGCCGGCGAGCGGATCGATCTGACGGACGGCGCCGGCGCGGTCGCCGAGTGCGTCGTACGCGAGGTCCTCAAGGACGCGTTGAGGCTCGACGTGCTGCGCCGCTACGAGATCGAGCCGCCGCGGCCGCGGCTGGTCGTCGTCCAGGGGCTGCCCAAGGGCGACCGGGGCGAGCTGGCCGTCGAGATGATGACCGAGGCCGGCGTGGACGTCATCGTGCCCTGGGCGGCCTCGCGCAGCATCACCCAGTGGAAGGGCGACAAGGTCGCCAAGGGGCTGCACAAGTGGCGCTCGACGGCTCGTGAGGCGGGCAAGCAGGCCCGCAGGTTTCATCTTCCCGAGGTGACGGAGCCCGCCACCACCGCGCAGGTCGAGAAACTGCTGGCGGGCGCGGCGCTGGGGCTGGTGCTGCACGAGGAGGCGGCCGAGCCGCTGTCCGGCGTGGCGCTGCCCGCGTCGGGCGACATCGTGATGGTCGTGGGGCCCGAGGGAGGCGTCTCGGAGGACGAGCTGGCCGGGTTCCGGGCGGCCGGGGCGGTCCCCGTGCTGCTGGGGCCCACGGTGCTGCGTACGTCCACGGCGGGGGTGGCGGCGGCCTCCGTGCTGCTCACGCGTACCGGACGCTGGTAGGGGCCTTTCAGGGCGTCGTGCGAGAGGCGTCCATCAACGGGCTGGTCATGTCGGTCGGACCCTCGGTGATGTCGTCGGGCGGGCACTCGTCGGCCGGGCACGCCGTGGGCTGCAGGGTCTCCTCCACCGACGGCGACGGCGACGGGGTCGGCGAGACCGTGGGACAGTCGGTCGGCGGGTCGGCCTGCTCGGCCAGGGGAGACGGGCACTCGGTCGGCGCCGTGGGGGTGGGCGTCGGCGAGGGCCTGCTGGTCGATTCGGCCCTCTTCGTGGGCCGGGGCGTGGGGCTCTTGGAGGGGATCTCCGGGATCCCCACCGGGTGCTGGTCGTGGCTGGTCGGCTCCCTGGGCGGCGGCTCCTGGGAGCGGGTGGTGGAGGAGTTGGACGGCACCTTGGAGGTCGTCTCGCTGTCCACCCCGATGACGGGCTGGTCGATGATCTGCTGGCGCAGGCTGGGAACGGCCATCACGATCGTCCCCGCCACCAGAAGGGCGCTGGCGGCGGCCGCGCCCGCTCGCCACCAGAACAGATTGCGCACGCCGCGCCGCTCGATGCGGGCGCGGATGATCTCCAGTCCGTCCGGCGAGGGCACGACCGCGTCCGCCTCCGCGCGGAGCGCACGGCGCAGGAGATCTCCGTGCTCGTCGGGGGGCTGGGTCATGACATTTTCTCCAGAACGGATCGCAAGGCGGCCATGCCACGTGCGGTGTGGCTCTTGACCGCGCCCTTGCTGATGCCCATCGCGTGGGCTATCTCAGCTTCGGACAGATCACCGTAGTACCGCAGAACCAGTGCTTCTCTCTGTCGGGTCGGCAGGGCCCGTAACGCCTCGATGACGGCGGAGCGTTCCAGCTCGCCGATCGCGCCGTTCTCGGCGCTCGGGGCGTCCGGCAGGCCCTTGGGGGCGTACTTCTCGACGACCGCGCGGTGACGCAGCACGGAACGGGACCGGTTGACGACGGATTGACGGAGGTAGGCGAGTGCTTTGTCGGGGTCACGGAGTCTGCGCCAGGCGCCGTGGATGGCGACGAACGCATCCTGCACGACTTCCTCAGCTGTTGCTATGTCTCGCACCAGCAACACAGCAAGACGCACCAACGACCGAAAATGTGCGCTGTAGAGCGCGGTCACGGCCATGTCGGCATCCCACCCGACCGGCACCGCCCCCATCGACCTGTCGGCCAGAAGGGTTTCGGTGGTCACATCAGTGGGACGCGCGGCCTTCCCAGAGGGTTTACGCTCTTCCGGTTCTTGAGGTTTCCCCGGTTCCTTAGGGTGCATTACCCAGTCGTGTCCTCGCCAGGTGGCGCTCGCCCGACCCTGAATCGTCTCTTTTTTTGCTGAAGTGTCGCACACTTACCCTAACCGTGTGGATCTTCCTGCGCACGACACAGCTGATTACCGATTCGCAACGGGTTCCCTACGTCAGGGGTCTCGATAGGGTGGCCGGGTGAGCGAATGCCTCTTCTGCCAAATCGTCGCCAAGGAGATTCCCGCCGAGATCGTTTACGAAACCGGCAGGACGCTGGCGTTCCGCGATGTCAACCCGCAGGCCCCGACCCACGTGCTGGTCATCCCGAAGCAGCACCACCGCGACGCCGCGGAGCTCGCCCGGGCCGACGACGGGCTGGCCGACGACGTGCTCAAGACCGCCCACGCCGTGGCCGTGCAGGAGGGCGTGGCCGAGGACGGTTACCGCGTGGTGTTCAACACCGGGCCCGGCGCCGGGCAGACGGTCTTCCATGTGCACGCCCACGTCCTGGGCGGCCGTGGCCTCACGTGGCCGCCCGGCTGATATTGGGGAGAGCAATCGGCGTGGTGCCGGATACGATGGGCTCAGACGAACACCGCAAGAGACCTGGAGGCATCAGGCCGCGGGCCTGCCCATGTCCGAACTACACGAATCCCGACGAACGGCACCTCCCTCGCGCACTCAAGCCAAGGTGCTGATTCCGGACGAATACTCGATGGTCAGCCTCCTGGGCTCCCGCGACGAGCTGCTACGCGTCATCGAGGGTGCCTTCAGGGCCGACATCCACGTACGGGGTAACGAGATCACCGTCACCGGCAGCCCCGACGAGAGCGGCACCGTGGTGCGGCTCTTCGAGGAGCTGGTCGAGGTGCTGCGCAGCGGCGGCGAGCTCACCCCCGACGCGGTCGAGCGGAGCATCGCCATGCTCCGCATGACCTCCGACCGTCCCGCCGAGGTGCTGTCGCTCGACATCCTCTCCTCGCGCGGGCGCACCATCAGGCCGAAGACGGTCAACCAGAAGCGCTATGTGGACGCGATCGACAAGCACACGGTCGTGTTCGGCATCGGCCCGGCGGGCACCGGCAAGACCTATCTCGCGATGGCCAAGGCCGTGCGGGCGCTGCAGGAGAAGCGGGTCAACCGGATCATCCTGACCCGCCCCGCCGTCGAGGCCGGCGAGCGGCTGGGCTTCCTGCCCGGCACGCTCTACGAGAAGATCGACCCCTACCTGCGGCCGCTCTACGACGCCCTGCACGACATGGTCGACCCCGACTCGATCCCCAAGCTGATGGCCGCGGGCACGATCGAGGTCGCGCCGCTGGCGTACATGCGCGGTCGCACGCTCAACGACGCGTTCATCATCCTCGACGAGGCGCAAAACTCCTCGGCCGAGCAGATGAAGATGTTCCTCACCCGGCTGGGGTTCAACTCCAAGATCGTGGTGACCGGTGACGTGACGCAGGTCGACCTGCCCGCCGGCACGGTGAGCGGGCTGCGGGTCGTCCAGGAGATCCTCGACGGCATCCCCGACATCCACTTCGCGCGCCTGTCCAGCGCCGACGTGGTCCGTCACAAGCTGGTGAGCGAGATCGTGGACGCGTACGGGCGCTACGACGCCACGCAGGCCGCGCAGGAGCCCAAGAGCATCCAGCACCGGGGGAAGCGGCGACCATGAGCATCGAGATCAACAACGAGTCCGGCGTGGAGGTCGACGAGGAGAAGCTCGTCGCCCTGGCCGCTCACGTGCTCGGCGAGATGGGCATCAACCCGCTCGCCGAGCTGTCCATCGTCGTGGTCGACGAGGACGCCATGGCCGAGCTCCACGAGAAGTGGATGGGCGAGCCGGGCCCGACCGACGTGCTGGCGTTCCCGATGGACGAGCTGCGTCCCGGGGGCGGGGCGCGCGGCGACTCGGAGAGCCCCGCCGACCCGGCGCTCCTCGGCGACGTCGTGCTCTGCCCGCACGTGGCCGCCCGGCAGGCCAAGGAGGCGGGCCACAGCACGGCCGACGAGCTGGAGCTGCTGTGCACCCACGGCATCCTCCACCTGCTCGGCTACGACCACGCCGAGCCCGAGGAGCACAAGGAGATGTTCGGCCTGCAGGCCCGGCTCCTGGAGTCGTGGCAGGAGGTGCGCAACCCGCGGTGAACGCCTGGTTGCTGTCGGCCATCGCGCTCGTGATCATCGGTGGCCTGATCGCCAGCGCGGAGACGGCACTGACGCGCATCTCCAGGGTGCGCACCGAGGAATACGTGCGTGAGGGCCGGCGGGGCGCGGTGCGCCTGCAGGCCATCGTCGACGACCCGCCCCGCTACCTCAACCTGCTCCTGCTGCTCAGGCTGAGCTGCGAACTGGTGGCCACGGTCATCGCGACCCTGCTGTTCATCGACCTCATGCACGACCAGGGCTGGGCGTACGTCTGGGCCGCGGTCGTGATGATCGTGGTCAGCTACGTCGTGGTCGGCGTCATGCCGCGTACGCTGGGCCGCCAGCACGCCGAGCCGGTCGCGCTGGCCAGCGCCCCCATCGTCTACGGCCTGACCCGCATCTTCGGCCCGCTGCCCAAGCTGCTCATCCTGCTCGGCAACGCCCTGACCCCCGGAAAGGGGTTCCGCGACGGGCCGTTCACCTCGGAGGCCGAGCTGCGCGAGCTGGTCGACCTGGCCGAGGAGCGCCGGGTGATCGAGCCGGACGAGCGCGAGATGATCCACTCGGTCTTCGAGCTGGGCGACACGCTGGTGCGCGAGGTCATGGTGCCCCGCACCGACATGGTCTACATCGAACGCGGCAAGACGATCAGCCAGGCCCTGTCGCTGGCGCTGCGCAGCGGGTTCTCCCGCATCCCCGTCGTGGGCGAGAACGAGGACGACGTCATCGGCATCGCCTACCTCAAGGACATCGCCCGCAAGATCCACGAGTCCGGCGAGGGCGGGGGCAAGGACACGGTCGAGTCGATCATGCGGTCGGCCGCGTACGTGCCCGAGAGCAAGCCCATCGACCAGCTCATGCGGGAGATGCAGGCGCGCCAGATCCACATCGCCATCGTCATCGACGAGTACGGCGGCACCGCCGGGCTGGTCACGATCGAGGACGTGCTGGAGGAGATCGTCGGCGAGATCACCGACGAGTACGACCAGGAGGCGCCCCGCGTCGAGCCCATGTCCGACGGCGCCATCCGGGTGACGGCCCGGATGCCGGTCGACGAGCTGGGCGAGCTGTTCGGCACGGAGATCGAGGTCGACGACGTGGAGACCGTGGGCGGGCTGCTGGCCCACGCTCTGGGCCGGGTGCCCATCGCCGGGTCGCAGGCCGAGGTGGCCGGGCTCGCGCTCACCGCCGAGAGCCTGGCGGGCCGCCGCAACCGCATCAGCACGGTGGTGGTCCGCCGCGCCGACCCCCCGGAGGGCGACGCCGAACTGACCGGCGCCGAGCACGACTGACCTGCCTCAGGGCGGGTGGGGACGAAGCTGGACGAAGGTCGCAAGCGTTCTACAAGTCTTCTGCAAGCCGGGCCGGGCACTCTCTAACCACGACATCCAGTGCGGTGGGTGTCAGAGGGGAAAGCATCCGAACGCCGGGTGGGGTTCGCGGCGAGAGGATGTCCCTGGGGGGAACGACAGTGTCCCGGCCGGTTGGCCGGGACGCAGGTCGGCGTAAAGGGTGTTCTCGTCCGGAAAACCGGGTGAGGGCACCCTTTTTGCGCATTGGTGAAAGCTCCGGTGGATTGCCGCATTCGTCGGTGGGGGAGGCTGCGATCCAGGGGGAATCATGAAACGCGAGATCATCGCCTGTGCCCTGCTGGCCGGCGTTCTGGGGGGTTGCGTCAGCGGGGAGTCGGGGAGCGCTCTCGACGCGCAGGCCACCGCGCGCCTGCGCGAGGTGCTCAGCAAGGAGCCGCCGTTGCCCGACGGGTTCACGGCCCGGCCGGAGCAGGCGTGGCGGATGCCGTTCGCGCAGGCCGACGGCAACTGCAAGGCCGTGCTCGAACCCGTCGGGGGGCTGGCGCCGCGGCAGGCGCTGACGGCCGAGGCGGCGGTCAGCTACCGCGGTGACGGGCTGGGGGAGCAGGCCGGGGTGGGACTGGCCCGGTACGCCGACGGGGAGGCCGAGGAGCACCTAGACGCGCTGGCCGAGGCCCTGGAGTCGTGCCGGGAGGTGCGCACGGCCTCCGGCACCGACCTGCGCTCCCAGGAGCTCCCGGTCGAGAACGCGGCCGACGAGACCGTGGGCGCGCGGCTGATCGGGCGCCTGAACGGCTATCCGTACGCGATGGACGTCGTGCTGTCGCGGGTGGGCGACACGCTGGTGTCGGTCGTGCACACGGGCATGAACGACGTGGACGCCGCCCGCACCAGCGATGTGGTCGACGCGGTCATCTCCATGGCGGGGACCCACTGACCGGAAACCTGCTCATCGGCTTGCCGCTCCACTGTCGTGGCTGGTCGACGTCGCAGCGGCAATCCGCTTGGCCGATTTGTCGTTAGCCTTGTTCCCGTGACACTCGATCCTGAAGACAGCAAGATCATCACTCTGGCCCGGGCCGCGAGGGCGCGTAACGAGTCCGCGGAAGGGGCCGCCGTACGCGACGAGACCGGCCGGACGTACTCGGCGACCGACGTGGCGCTGGACGCGCTCACGCTGTCGGCGGTGCAGGTGGCCGTGGCCATGGCGGTCTCCAGCGGCGCGCGCTCCCTGGAGGCCGTGGCGCTGGTGAGCGAGGGCGCGCCGAGCGCCGCCGACGAGGCCGTGGCCGCGGAGCTGGGCGTCAAGGCGCTGCTCGTGGCCGGTCCCGACGGGAAGCTGCGGGGCTGACCATGCCGATGTCGCCATTTTTGGCGAAATTGCGGGAGAAAGTTGGCTCTGAGCTGCTCATGCTGCCGTCCGCGGCTGGGTTCGTGTTCGACGACGCGGGCAGGCTGCTGGTGGCCCGCCACGGCGACGTGGGCCTCTGGGCGGCGCCGGGCGGCGGCATCGACCCCGACGAGCGGCCCGAGGACGCCATCGTCAGGGAGCTGCGCGAGGAGCTCGGCGTCGACATCGAGGTACGCGGCCTGATCGGCGTGTTCGGCGGCCCCGAGTTCCGCACCGTCTACCCGAACGGCCACGAGGTCGGCTACGTCATCGCCGCCTTCGCCTGCGTGATCGCCCCCGGCTCCGCCGCTCCGGAGCCCGACGGCGTCGAGATCAACGACTACCGGTGGGTGAGCGAGCAGGAGCTCGCGGAGCTGTCGACGACGCGCTGGACCCCGATTGCCGCGCCCCGGGCGTTCGCCTGGTGGCGTGCCCATGCCCGCTGATAGGCCACAATGCAGAATGTGACTTCGCCAGACAACCATCGCGCCGGATTCGCCTGCTTCGTGGGGAGGCCGAACGTCGGCAAGTCCACGCTCATGAACGCCCTGGTCGGCAGCAAGGTGGCGATCACCTCGTCCAAGCCGCAGACGACCAGGCGCACCATCAGGGGCATCGTGCACCGGCCCGACGCCCAGCTCGTCATCGTGGACACGCCGGGCCTGCACCGCCCGCGCACGCTGCTCGGCGAGCGGCTCGACAGCCTGGTGCTGTCCACGCTGACCGAGGTCGACGTGATCGGCTTCTGCGTGCCCGCCAACGAGCCGATCGGCAAGGGTGACCGGTTCATCGCCGACAAGCTCGCGGCGGTGAAGAAGACGCCGGTCGTGGCGATCGTGACCAAGTGCGACCTGGCCTCCAAGGAGCAGATCGCGGAGCAGTTGCTGGCGGTGTCGCAGGTCGGGGAGTTCGCCGCGATCGTGCCGGTGTCGGCTCAGTCGGGCGAGCAGCTCGACGTGCTGGCCGACGTGCTGATCGAGCACATGCCCGAGTCGCCGCCGCTCTACGAGGACGGCCAGCTCACCGACGAGCCCGAGCAGGTGCTGGTGGGCGAGCTGATCAGGGAGGCGGCGCTGGAGGGCGTACGCGACGAGCTGCCCCACTCGATCGCCGTGGTCGTCGACGAGATGATGGCCCGGGAGGGGCGCGACGACCTGCTGGACATCTACGCGCACCTGTTCGTGGAGCGGCCCTCGCAGAAGGCGATCGTCATCGGGCACAAGGGTGAGCGGCTGCGCGAGGTGGGCACCAGGGCCCGCAAGCAGATCGAGGCCCTGCTCGGCACCCGCGTCTACCTGGACCTGCGGATCAGCGTGGCCAAGGACTGGCAGCGCGACCCCAAGCAGCTGCGGCGCCTGGGCTTCTACGACTGATCCGCTCAGGGACGACGGACCAGCGCCAGGACGGACAGCACGACGACCGCCACCGCGCAGCCCATCGCCGCGAACCAGCCGAACTTGATCACCGGCGCGACCGACAGCACCTGACCCAGGTCGAAGGAGACCCGGTCTCGGACGCTGCTGCCGTCGGTCATGAAGAGCACCAGCACCGCCACCGCCGCCGCCCCCGGGACGGCGGCCAGGGCGGCGACCCTGGGCCGGCTGAGCAGCCCGGCGATGCCGCAGCCCAGCGCCGCCAGGCCCGCGATCAGCGTGTAGACGCCGAACGTGTCGTCGATGCCCCGGATGTCGTTGACCAGCCCGCCGCCGATCAGCTCGCTGCGCACCTCGAGCCCGGCCCACGGCAGGACGGCACAGAACACCAGCAGCGCTCCGGCCACGACCACGGCCAGGGCGTAGCCGCGGCGGGTCGCCGGCTTGGCGGGGGCAGGCTGGAGGTAATCGGCCACACGATCACTGTAAGCCGGACACGCGCCTCCCACCACCGTACGCAACGGGGTCGTCACCATCACCACCACCCGCTGACACCGAGCGCCGCCCTCGACCGACACCGGCCGCCGACACCGGCCGCCGGTACTGAACGCCCCGCGACCGCCCCCGGCCGCCGCCATCGCCCGCCGCGACCGACGACCGCGGTGGCCTCCCACCGGCTTCGTACGTCCGCCGGCAGGGGCTGGTCAGGGCTCGGGGGTGAGGGCGGTGCGTTCGCCCCATTCGAGGCGGGAGCGGAGCTGGACGGCGTCCGCGGCCAGGGCGGACACGAGCGTGCCCGGACCGGCCAGGGGCAGGACGGCGACGCCCTCGGCCACGACCGGCTCCTTGGCGGAAGCCGTGAGGAACGTGGTGCCGATGCAGCGGGCAGAGCCGTAGACGGCCGGGGAGGCGTCCACGGCCGGGTCGCCGCCCACGGTGAACTCCTGCCGGAGCACCGGGCGGCCGTCGCACGTCGCGTCGAAGCGGGCATGACAACGCCCCGAGACCTCGCCATGACGACCGAAGACGATCTCCTCGCGCCACAGCACCTCGGCGTCCGCCGCCAGCTCGAGGCGTACCAGGAGCCGGTGCTCGCACCCGGCGGCGAGCACCGTGGGCTCCGGGGTGAAGCGGAGTGTGGCGCCCGCCCCCACCCGGGCCGTGACGAGCATCTCGGACGTGCCGTCCCCAGGCAGGACCAGGGTGCTGGCGACCGAGCCCAGCTCCAGGGTGGTGCGCGGGGCGACGTCCAGATCCAGCCAGAGCCGGTCGCCGCCGAGCGGGCCCGCCGCCGTGGAGATGAGATGCACGGTGTACGGCCCCGTCTGGCGCAGCGTCAGCGGCGGCGCCGAGGCCAGCCGGGGGATGAGGGTACGGCCGTCCGGGGACGAGGCCGTCGCGACGGCGGCGCTCGCCCGCATCCCGCGGCGGCCGGGCCGGGCGCTGCCGGGCATCAGGAGACGGTGGCCGGGCCGGGCGCTGGCGGGCATCAGGAGACGGCGGCCGCGTGGGTGTGGGACCAGGCCGTCACCTGGTCGGACACCCAGGAGGCGACCGTGGCGGCGGTGGGGTCCTGCCTGATCGAGGTGAACAGCACCGGCCTGTCACCGCGTACGGCCGCCGCGTCGCGGTCCATCACGCCCAGGTCGGCGCCCACCATGGGGGCCAGGTCCGTCTTGTTGACGACCAGCAGGTCGGCCGTCGTCACCCCCGGACCGCCCTTGCGCGGCACCTTGTCGCCGCCCGACACGTCCAGGACGAAGATCTGCCTGTCCGCCAGCCCCCGGCTGAACGTGGCCGTCAGGTTGTCGCCACCACTCTCCACGATCACCAGGTCCAGCGGGCCGAAGCGGTGCTCCAGGGTCTCCACGGCGTCGAGGTTCGCGGCGATGTCGTCGCGGATGGCGGTGTGGGGGCAGCAACCGGTCTCGACGGCGAGGATGCGCTCGGGGTCGAGCACGCCCGCCCGGCGCAGGAAGTCGGCGTCCTCGGTGGTGTAGATGTCGTTCGTCACCACCCCCAGGGACAGCGACGGGCCCAGCGTCCTGCACAGCGCGGCCACCAGGGCCGTCTTGCCGCTCCCTACCGGGCCGCCCACCCCGAGCCGCAGCGCCCGGCCGCGACCGTCGGGGGCGTGGTGGTGGTCGTCGTGATTGGCACCCATGTCTGGGGATCCTTCCTTAGGAGACGAACAACCTGATCTCGGCGCGCGCGTGCTGCTCGGCCAGGAGGTCAAGGGCTGGGGACGAGTACGCGGGCAGCGCCCCCAACCAGGGGCGCGGGTCCGCGGCACCGCTCGCGACATCGGGGCGGCCGGCTGAGTCGACGTCCGCCACCGCGGCTGAGTCGACGTCCGCCACCGCGGTCGAGCCGACGTCCGCCACCGCGGTGGTGCGGGCGTTCGTCACGGCGAGGTGGGCTTCGGCGGCGACGGCCGCGAGGTCGGGGGCGAGGTCGGCCAGGAGCCCGTGCACGGCCACCGGGTCGAGGCCCAGGAGCCGCACCGCCGCCGTGGCCGGGCCGCTGACCGCGTGGTACGCCGCCGCCATGGCCGCCTCCTCGGCCGTGGCGCCCGCCGCGTGTGCCACCGCCCCGAGGGCGATCGGGTGATGGGGGCTCGGTACGGCTCCCGCCAGCTCCTCCAGCACCGGGGACGGCCACATCCGGCGCGCGACCCTGAGGAGGAGCCTGCCCTGCGTCCTGGACGCGTCCCGCTGGGCGGGGGAAGCGGTCCTGGCATCGACCTCGGCGTCGAGCAGCACCCACGGCGACCCGGGTCCTGGGGGCGCGGTGCCGGGTGCCGGCTCGGCGGCGGTGCTCGCGCTGGAGGGCGGCTGAGGCGGAGCGGTGGCGTGGTTGTGGGCGGCGGCCGTGAGGATGGCGGCGAGGGCGCCGGTTGTGTGCAGGCGGCCGCGCAGGAAGCGGGCCAGGGAGGGCACGTCGAAGACCGCTCCCGACGTGATGGCCTGTTCGGTGCCGCCCGAGTGGGCGTGGCCGCCGGCCGGGAGGCGGGAGTCGGCGAGGAGGAGCAGGGCGGGGTTCATGACGTCAGAAGAGGAAGTAGCGCTGGGCCATGGGAAGGCGGGCGGCGGGGGCCGGTTCGACGAGGTCGCCGTCGATGCGGACCTCGAACGTGTCCGGCGCCACCTCGATCCGGGGCATGGCGTCGTTGAGCGGCATCGAGGACTTGCCGCGCCGCCGTACGTCCGCCACCGGAGCCAGGCGGCGGCGTACGGACAGCCGGTCCGCGAGGCCGGACTCCAGGGCCGCCGGCGCGACGAAGTGGAGCGAGGTGGCGGCGGCGGTCACCGGTGAGGCGCCGAACATGGGACGGGGCAGCACCGGCTGGGGCGTCGGGATGGAGGCGTTGGCGTCGCCCATCTGCGCCCAGGCCACCACGCCGCCCTTGAGCACGAGGTCGGGCTTGACGCCGAAGAACGCCGGGTCCCAGAGGACTAGGTCGGCGAGCTTGCCGCGTTCGACGGAGCCGATCTCGCCGTCCAGCCCGTGGGCGATAGCCGGACAAATCGTATATTTCGCGATGTAGCGGCGGGCGCGTAGGTTGTCCGCGGGACCTCCGAGCGACCCCCGGCGGCCCTTCATGACGTGAGCCGTCTGCCACGTACGGATGATCGTCTCCCCGATCCGCCCCATCGCCTGCGAGTCCGAGCCGATCATCGAGATCGCCCCCAGATCGTGCAGCACGTCCTCGGCCGCCATCGTCGACGGCCTGATGCGCGACTCGGCGAACGCCAGGTCCTCCGGGATCGACGGGTTGAGGTGGTGGCACACCATGAGCATGTCGAGGTGCTCGTCCAGCGTGTTGACGGTGTGCGGCCGGGTCGGGTTGGTGGAGGAGGGCAGGATGTTGGGGTAGGCCGCGACGCGGATGATGTCGGGAGCGTGCCCGCCGCCGGCCCCCTCGGTGTGGTACGCGTGGATCATCCGATCCCCGATGGCCTTCAGCGTCGACTCCACGAACCCCGCCTCGTTCAGCGTGTCCGTGTGCAGCGTCACCTGCACGCCCGACGCGTCCGCCACGCTCAGGCAGGCGTCGATGGCGGCCGGCGTCGAGCCCCAGTCCTCGTGCAGCTTGAAGCCGGAGGCCCCGGCCTCGAGCTGCTCCGTCAGGCCGTCGGCGGAGACCGTGTTGCCCTTGCCGAGCAGCGCGAAGTTCAGCGGGTACGCGTCCAGCGACTCCAGCATCCGGCCCAGGTACCAGGTCCCGGTGACGGTCGTGGCCTTGGTGCCCTCGACGGGTCCGGTGCCGCCTCCGACGATCGTGGTGACGCCGGACGCGATCGCCTCGTCGAGGACCTGCGGGCAGATCAGGTGGACATGCGAGTCGACGCCGCCGGCGGTGAGGATCTTGCCGTTGCCCGCGAGCACCTCGGTGGACGGCCCGATGACCAGGTCGACGCCGTCCATCGTGTCGGGGTTGCCGGCCTTGCCGATGGCATAGACGCGGCCGTCGCGGATGCCGACGTCGGCCTTGACCACGCCCCAGTGGTCGAGGATCACCGCGCCGGTGATGACCAGGTCGGCCGCGCCCTGCGCCCGGGTGGTCCGCGCCTGCCCCATGGACTCGCGGATGACCTTGCCACCGCCGAACACCGCCTCGTCGCCCGGCCCGGCGGGCCCGATCGACAGGTCCTCGGTGACCTCGATGAACAGGTCGGTGTCGGCCAGCCGGATCTGGTCGCCGACCGTGGGACCGTAGAGCGCCGCGTACCGGGCGCGCGATATTTCAGTCATCGAGCGGCCCCGCCCACTCCGGCCGCAGTCCGGGCACGACCCGGTTGCCCGCCAGCGGCACGAGCGTCACGTCGCGCTCGACGCCCGGCTCGAACCTGACCGCCGTCCCAGCCGGCACGTCCAGCCGCATACCCCAGGCCGCCTTCCTGTCGAACTCCAGCCCCGGGTTGGCGGCCGCGAAGTGGTAGTGCGAGCCCACCTGCACCGGCCGGTCCGCCGTGTTCACCACCCGCAGCGTGCGGCGCTCGCGCCCGGGGTTGAGGATGTGAGCGCCCTCGGGGTGCACGTACTCGCCGGGGATCACGGGATGGGCCTGTGTACGGTGACCAGCTTCGTGCCGTCGGGGAACGTCGCCTCGATCTGCACGCTCTCCAGCATTTCCGGCACGCCTTCCATGACGTCGGCCCGGCCGAGCACCGACCGTCCGGCCTCCATCAGGTCGGCCACGGAGCGCCCGTCCCTGGCCCCCTCCATGAGGAACGACGCGATGATGGCGGTAGCCTCGGGGTGGTTCAGGCGCAGGCCCCTGGCCTGCCGCTCGCGCGCCACCCCGGCGGCGACGTGGATGAGCAGCCGTTCTTGCTCGTGTGAGGTAAGCCGCATGGCCGGACCATAGGAACCGGCGGTTTCGTGGCTGTTGCCGGGGCATGTCGTGTTGGTTTCGCGCTGCGACTCAATCCCCATATTTCGGATTAAGTGCATTTGTGAACATTCGGCAAACGCGTCTTAACGATCGCGATCCACTCGGGAAATCTCGCGGAGTCACCTTTCTCGCAGTATCGGTCGGCAGGAAGGAACGGCTGTGCGAGTCTCCCGTCCGATTGTCTGCGCCGCCTTGGTGTTAGCCCTCGCGGCCTGCGGTTCCGACGCCAAGCCCGCCGACTCCAAGGAGATCAAGGTGGGCCTCCTCCACTCCCTCAGCGGCACGATGGCGATCAGCGAGGTCACCGTCCGCGACGCCGAACTGCTGGCCATCGAAGAGATCAACAAGGCCGGCGGCGTGCTCGGCAAGCAGCTCGTCCCCGTGGTGGAGGACGGCGCCTCCGACTGGCCCACGTTCGCGGAGAAGGCCACCAAGCTGATCAGGCAGGACAAGGTCGCCACCGTCTTCGGCGGCTGGACCTCGGCCAGCAGGAAGGCCATGCTGCCGGTCTTCGAGCGGTACAAGGCCCTGCTCTGGTATCCGGTGCAGTACGAGGGGCTGGAGAGCTCGCCGTACATCTTCTACACGGGCGCGACCACCAACCAGCAGATCATCCCCGGCCTCGACTACCTGAAGGAGCAGGGCAAGAAGAAGCTGTTCCTGGTGGGCAGCGACTACGTCTTCCCGCGGACCGCCAACAAGATCATCAAGGCGTACGCGGCGGCGAACGGGATGGAGATCCTCGGCGAGGAGTACACGCCGCTCGGCCACACCGAATACTCCACGCTGGTCAACAAGGTCATGCAGGCCAAGCCGGACGCCGTCTTCAACACGTTGAACGGCGACAGCAACGTGGCCTTCTTCAAGCAGCTCAAGAGCGCCGGCTCGTCGGCCGACAGCATGCCGGTGCTGTCGGTGAGCATCGCGGAGGAGGAGGTCACCGGCATCGGCGTGGACAACATCGTGGGCCAGCCGGTCGCCTGGAACTACTACCAGACCACCGAGACCCCGGCCAACGACGCGTTCGTCAAGGCGTACAAGGCCAAGTACGGCCAGAACAAGGTCACCTCCGACCCCATGGAAGCCGGCTACAACGCGGTCTACCTGTGGGCCGAGGCCGTCAAGAAGGCGGGCGGCACCGAGGTCGAGGCGGTCAAGAAGGCCGCGCCCGGCATCGCGCTCGAACGCCCCGAGGGCCTGGTCACCATCGACGGCGAGAACCAGCACATGTACAAGACCGCCCGCATCGGCATCATCCAGCCCGACGGGCTGATCAAGCAGGTGTGGGACTCCGGCAAGCCGATCAAGCCGGACCCGTACCTCAAGGGCTACTCCTGGGCCTCCGGCCTGGCGGCGGGACAGTGATGCCGGCCTTCCTCAACCAGCTCCCCATCGGCCTGTCCATCGGGGCGGTGCTGCTGCTCATCGCGCTCGGGCTGACGTTCACGTTCGGGCAGATGGGCGTGATCAACATGGCGCACGGCGAGTTCATCATGGCGGGCGCGTACACCGCGTTCCTGCTGCAGGACCTCGTGTTCGCGCTGCCCGCGGCGTTCCTGGTGGCGGGGCTCATGGGGCTGATCCTGGAGCGGGCCGCCATCCGGCACTTCTACGGCCGCCCGCTGGACACGCTGCTGCTCACCTGGGGCGTCAGCCTGGTGCTGCAGCAGCTCGCCCGCGACCTGTTCGGCGCGCCGAACGTGCAGGTGCCCGCCCCCTCCTGGCTCGCGGGCGGGGTGGGCATCCTGCCCTACAACCGGCTGTTCATCATGGGGCTCGCGATCGCCGGCGTGGTGGCGGTCTGGCTGTACCTCAACCGCACCGCGCTCGGCCGCCGGACCCAGGCCGTCGTGCAGAACCGGCAGCTCGCCGCGACCAGCGGCATCGACACCGGCCGGGTGGACATGCTGACGTTCTTCATCGGGTCCGGGCTGGCGGGCGTGGCCGGGGTGGCGCTGACGCTGATCGGGCCCGTCGGGCCGGCGCTCGGCACGTACTACATCGTGGACGCGTTCCTCGTCGTCGTGGCGGGCGGGCTCGGGCAGCTGCGCGGCGCCGTGCTGGCCGCGATCGGGCTGGGGCTGCTGAACTCCTACGCGGAGTTCTGGTCGGACGCCTCCCTGGCGAAGGTCATCGTGTTCGCCGTGATCATCGCGTTCCTGCAGGTGCGCCCGCAGGGCATGTTCGTGCTGCGGTCGAGGGTGCTCACATGATCAAGAGAAATCTGCCGTTCGCCACCGTGGCCGTGATCGCCCTGGTGGCGGCCCCGCTGCTGCTGGAGCCGTTCCGGCTGGGACTGCTGGCGAAATACCTGTGCTACGCGATCGTCGCGCTCGGGATCGGGCTGGCCTGGGGGCAGGGCGGCATGCTCAGCCTCGGCCAGGGCGTCTTCTTCGGGCTCGGCGGCTACGCCATGGCGATGTACCTCAAGCTCACCGAGGCCGGCGGCGGGATGCCCGACTTCATGGTGTGGAGCGGGGTGGAGCGGCTGCCCGCGCTGTGGGCGCCGTTCGCCAACCCGATATTCGCCCTCGCCATGGCCGTGCTCGGACCCGTGGCGATCGCGCTGCTCCTGGGCGCGCTGGTGTTCAGGCAGCGGGTACGGGGCGCGTACTTCGCGATCCTCACCCAGGCGCTGGCCGCCGCCCTGGTCATCCTGCTCGTCGGCCAGCAGGGCCTGACCGGCGGCACCAACGGCATGACGAACTTCTTCGAGCTGTTCGGCCAGGACCTGGCCGAGGACTCCACGCAGCGGACGCTCTACATCGTGGTGGCGGTCGTCCTCGGGGTCCTCTACCTCGCCACCCGGCAGCTCGTGAACAGCCGCTACGGCCGGCTCCTCGTCGCGGTCAGGGACGGCGAGGACCGGGTGCGCTTCCTCGGCTACGACCCGGCCCTGGTCAAGACCGTCACCTTCGCCGCCTCGGCGGGCATGGCGGGGCTGGCGGGCGCGCTGTTCGTGCCGGTGGTCGGCATCATCTCGCCCGCGCTGCTCGGCGTCGTGCCCTCGCTGGAGCTGGTCGTCGCGGTCGCGGTCGGCGGGCGGCACGCGCTGGCCGGAGCGGTGCTCGGCGCGGTCGTCATGGGCTACGCCAAGACGGCGTTCAGCGAGCAGTTCGCCGACGGCTGGCTCTACCTGCAGGGCGCGCTGTTCATCCTGGTCATGACGCTCGCCCCGAAGGGGATCGTGGGCCTGCTGGGGAGGTGGCGGCGTGCTCGAACTGCGTGACGTCCAGGTCGTGTTCGACGGTTTCCGGGCGCTCGACGGCGTGGACCTGACCGTGCCCGAGGGCGAGCTGCGCTTCCTGATCGGGCCCAACGGCGCGGGCAAGACCACGCTGATCGACGTGATCACCGGGCTGACCAGGCCGGCGGCGGGCAGCGTGCGGTTCGGCGGGTACGACCTGGTCGGCAGGAAGGAGCACCAGATCGTCCGCCTGGGCGTCGGCCGCACGTTCCAGACGTCGGTCGTGTTCGAGGAGCTGACCGTGGTCGAGAACCTCGACCTCGCGGCCAGCTTCCGCAAGCCGCTCTGGTCGCTGGCCAGGCGGCGCAAGGGCGTGTCGGAGGCCGTCGAGGAGGCGCTGGCCAGGACGGGACTCGAAGATCTCGCCGAACGTTCGGCCGGTGTTCTCTCGCACGGCCAGCGCCAGTGGCTGGAGATCGGCATGCTGCTGGCGCAGCGACCCCGGCTGCTGCTCCTGGACGAGCCGGTGGCGGGCATGTCCAGCGACGAACGGGAGCGCACGGGGGAGCTGCTCACCCAGATCGCCGACGACCACACGGTGATCGTGGTGGAGCACGACATGGAGTTCCTGCGGCGGCACGCGTCGGCGGTGACCGTGCTGCACGAAGGCAGGGTGCTCGTGGAGGGGTCGGTCGACGAGGTCAGCGCCGACCCCCGCGTCCAGGAGGTCTACCTGGGGAGGAGGGCCAGCGATGCTGTCGGTGACCGGCCTTGAGTCGGGGTACGGAAGGGCTCGCGTACTGTTCGGGGTCTCGCTGGAGGTCGGGCCGGGACAGCTCGTGTGCGTCATGGGGCGCAACGGCGTCGGCAAGACCACGCTGCTCAACACCGTCATGGGCGTGCTCCCGGCGACGGCCGGCACGGTCACGTTCGACGGCCGCGACGTCACCAGGCTGAAACCGCACGAGCGGGTCAGGCTCGGCATGGGGTACGTCCCCCAGGGCCACCAGTGCTTCCCCCAGCTCTCGGTCCTGGGCAACCTGCTGGTCACCATGGAGGCCGCCAGGGTGACCAGGGAGTCCATCGACGAGGCCCTGGACGTGTTCCCCGCGCTCAAGCCGCTGCTCAAACGGAGCGCCGGCCACCTGTCGGGCGGCCAGCAGCAGCAGCTCGCCATGGCCCGCGCCCTGGTCACCAGGCCCAGGATGCTCATACTCGACGAGCCGACCGAGGGCATCCAGCCCTCGATCATCCTGGAGATCGAGGCGGCCATCGAGCGGCTGCACGCCTCTGGGCTGGCCGTGCTGCTCGTGGAGCAGTACCTGGACATCGCGCTGCGGCTGGCCGACACGTTCGTCATCCTCGACGGCGGGCACGTCGTGCGCACCGGGGCCGCCGAGGAGCTGCACCGGGAGGACGTCCGCCGCCTGCTCGCGGTCTAACCCTGGGCCAGCAGGGCGCGGGCGTTGGCGGCTCCCTGGCGGTCGCCGGTCTCCTCGAACACCTCCAGCGCCGCCCCGGCCAGCTCGCGCGCCCGCCCCGCCGCGCCCTCGGCCCGGTTGACCCTGGCCAGGGCCAGCAGGGCGTGCGCGTCCAGCAGCCGGTCGCCGAGGCGTACGGCGATGCCCCTCGCCTGCTCGGCGGCGGCCCTGGCGTCGGCCTTGGCGGCCCGCGCCAGGTGCGCCGCGGACAGGTCGAGCAGCGTGTCGGCCTGCCGGTGCCGGTCGCCCAGCTCCTCCAGGTGCCTGACGGCGGTCCGCAGGTGCTCGGCGGCCTCGTCGAGCCGCCCCGCGCGGCGCAGCACGACGCCGAGCACGTGCTCGGCGTCGGCGGCGTCCCGCTGGTTGCCGGCGCCCTCCAGGCAGGTGCGCAGGGCCCGCTCGGCGTCCTCCAGGCGCGCCTGCCCCAGGTGCACGCGGCCGAGCCGGCGCCGGGTGTGGTTCACCTCGCGGGCCCGGCCCTGCCGCAGGAACATGCCGAGCGCCAGCCGCAGCCGCTCGTGCGCGAGCTCCCACTCGCGCTCGGCCAGGTGCAGGTCGCCCTGGTCCAGCAGGATCAGCGCCTCGCCCCGGTCGTCGCCCGAGCGCCGCGCCGACTCCAGCGCCCGCGTGGCCACCGCCCGCCAGTCGTCCAGGAACCGGTGGCGCTCCAGGTAGGGAGCCAGCAGGTGCGCCAGGCGCCAGCACCCGTCGTCGAGCCCCGCCGCGTGCAGGTCGGCGACCAGGCTCGCCAGGAACGCCCGCTCGGCCGCCAGCCACTCGACCGACTCCCTGATGTCCCTGGTGGCCACGGCCGTGGCCGGATCGCCCGACACCAGTGAGAACCGCGAGGCCCGCACCCTGTCCAGCACCACTTCCGACAGCCGCTCCAGCACGCCCGGCACGGGCTGCTCGCGGGCGAAGAGCCTGGTCAGGTCGTGCAGCCGGTAGCGGACCTGGCCTGCCACGTCCACGCCGTGCGTCTCCAGCAGGCCCGCGTCCACCAGCGCCTCGGCCTGCCCGCCGAGCTGCTCGGTCACCCAGTCGGCGAAGTCGGGGGCCGACAGCGCGCCGAGCCCCCGCAGCGTCAGCCGGGCGGACTCGGGCAGCCCGTCGAAGCCGATCGCGAACACACTGCGCACCGCCTGGTCGCCCGCGTGCAGCCGGTCGAGCCGCTCGTGCTCGTCCTCCAGCAGGCCCACCAGGTAATCGGCGGTCCACTCCGGCCGGGCGGCCAGCCGGGAGCCGGCGATGCGCAGCGCGATCGGCAGGCCGCCGCAGAAGCGGGCCAGCCGGCGCATGGCGTCGTCCGCCGGCCGGCCCGAGCTGCTCACCAGCAGCTCGATCGCCTCGGCGGGGCCGAGCACGCCCACCGACAGCCGCCGCGCCCCCGTCAGGCCGCCGAGCGAGGACCGGCTGGTCACGATCGTCGGGCACGAGGTCAGCAGCGGCCGCACCTGCGCCTCGCCCGAGGCGTTGTCGAGCAGCACCAGCAGCCTGCGGTTGGCCGTGTAGGTGCGGAAGAGCCTTTCCCGCTGCTCGGGCGAGGCCGGGATCGCCTGGGCAGGACAGCCCAGCCAGCGCAGGAAGTCCTCCAGGACGGCCGACGGGGCCGTAGTCTCGCGCAGGTCGGCGTAGAGGATGCCGTCGGGGAAGCTCTCCCGCTCCCGCCAGGCCGCGTGCACCGCCAGCGCCGACTTGCCCGCGCCCGCCTGCCCGTGCACCACGACGTGGCCGCCCACCACCTCGTCGAGCAGCTCGCCCCGGCCGGTGAAGCCGGTCACGTCGGGCGGCAGCAGCACCGGCGGGCCCGCCGAGACGTGCAGCGACACGTCGTCGTACAGCATGCGGTGGTAGAGCAGCTGCAGCTCGGAGTCGGGCTCGATCGCGTGCCCGCCGTCGAGCTGGTCACGCAGCACCGCGTACGCGGCCAGGGCGTCCACGCGGCGGCCGCTGCGGTAGAGGGCCAGCATGTACTGGCCGCGGAAGCGCTGCCAGGTCGGATGCTGCCTGGTCAGCCGGCGCAGCTCGGCGAGCAATTCGCGGTGCTTGCCGGCGTCCAGGTCGGCCTGCACCCTGCGCTCCAGCGCCAGTAACCGCAGCTCCTCCAGCTCCTCGCGCAGCCGGCGCGTCTCGACCCACCGCTCGCCCTCGGGGTCGACGTCCTCCAGGACCTCGCCCCGCCACAGGCCCAGGGCCTCCTCGTAGGCCCCCTTGCCCACCAGCAGCCGGAACCGGTCGACGTCGAGCTGCCCGTCACCCAGGGCCAGCACGTACGAGCCCGCCACGGTGGCGATCACGTCTTTCCCGACGAGCTGGCGGAGCTGGCCGACGTAGCCGCGTACCAGCGAGTCGGAGCGGTCGCCGTCCTCGCGCGGCCACAGCAGCCTGCGCAGCCGCTCGACCTTGAGCGGGCGCCCGGCGTTCAGCAGGAACATCGCCAACAGGTCGCGGTGCTTCGGCACGGTGGGAGTGCGGTCCTGCCCGTCGCCGTCGAGCACTTCGAGCGGCCCCATGATGCGAAATTCCACGCGACCTTCCTTGGAGGAGGAGACGTCGATCAGAATGGCACAACTGATGGCTGTTCTCACTCCCGGCGGCCCGGTGTAGCCGCCGCGCCCCCGAAGCCCCTACGCCTTCCCGCTCGGCCCGGCATCGGGCCCTTCGCCCTCTGCCCCTAGGCGGTCCAGGCGCGGGCCGACCTGACGATCTCCTCCAGGTGGTCGCTGTGCGCGCCGCGCCAGTAGACCTGGCCGCACTCGCCGCACCGCCCGTACGCGTCGTAGTTACGCTCCGTGCCCGCCTCCAGCAACGGGGCGATCTCCTGCTTGGCGACCGGCCGCAGCTCGCCGTTGCACGCCGTGCACCGCGTCCAGGGGCGCAGCGGCGGGGTGAAGCGTTCGAGCAGGTCGCGGAGCTGGTCGGCGGGGCGGGAGCCGCGTACGTACGCGCCCAGCCACAGCGCGCGGCGGCGCAGCAGGCCGCGGTCCTGTGTGAGCAGCACCCGGTGCTCCTCGTTGGCCTGCACCACCAGCGAGGGGTCGTCCATGTCGTTGTGGTAGGCCGTGTCGATGCCGAGCAGCCGCAGCCGCCGCGCCAGCGTGCCCAGGTGCACGTCCAGCAGGAACCGCGGCTCCTCCGGCAGCGGCTGGGGGCGGGGCACCGGGTGGACCTCCACCACGTCGCCGGCCGCGAGCTGGTACGACGGCGGCACCCCGCGGCCGTCGGCGACCATCGGCCCCACCTCGGTCAGCGGGATGCCGAGCGACTCGACGTGGTGGCCCAGCGTCGAGGTGTCGTCCAGCGTCACCCGCTGCCACTCCTGGCGCCGGCTCACCGGCAGGAACATCGTCAGCTCTGAGGCGATGAATAGGCGTGCGTCCCGTTCGCTCACATGTCCATTCTGGTGGACCGGATAACGTGATTTCATGCCGATATCTCGCCGCGCTTTCCTCGGGCTCGCCGCGCTGGCGGCCGGGTGCTCGGCCGACGACGGCGAGCGGACCGAGTTGCGTTTGGCGACCGGCGTGACCGGCGGGATCTACGAGCAACTGGGCGACGGGCTCGCGCGGGAGTTGCGGCGGGACGGGCTCACGGTGCGGGTGATGAAGACCGCGGCCAGTGTGCAGAACCTGACGATGATGACCGACGGGCGGGCCGACGTGGCGTTCGCCCTGGCCGACAGCGCCGACGACGCCGTCAGGGTGCGGCACCAGCCGGTCTCCGCGCTGGCCAGGGTGTACATGAACTACGTCCACCTGGTGGTGCGGCGGGGCTCCGGCATCGCGGCGGTCAAGGACCTGGCGGGGCGGGCGGTCTCCATCGGGCTGGAGGGCTCGGGCACCGCGGTGACCGCCACCCGCGTGCTGGCCGTGGCCGAGCTCGCCAAACCCGCCCAGGTCAGCAGGCTGGGCCTGGACGAGTCGGTCAAGGCGTTGCGGGACGGCGGGATCGAGGCGTTCTTCTGGTCGGGAGGGGTGCCCACGCCGGTCCTGGCCGCGCTGGGGGACATCGAGCTCGTGCCGCTGGAGCCGCTGGTGACGGTCCTGCGCCGCCGGTTCGGCCCGCTCTACGAGCACGGGCTGGTGCCCGCCGGCGTGTACGGCAGCGGCCGGCCGGTGCCGACCATCGGCACGCCCAGCTACCTGATGTGCCGGACCACGCTCCCGGACGATCTGGCGTACTCGATCACCGAGACCCTCTTCGGCGCCCGCGACCGCCTCCAGGCCCCGTCGGCGCCGGGCGGGCGGCTCGACATGCGCTACGCCATCGGCACCGGCGTCGTCCCGCTCCACCCGGGCGCCGCCCGCTATTACCGCTCCGCCTACGGCTGAGCCTTCAGGCGCAGCTCCACGACCAGACCGTGCGGTACGGCGGGCAGCAGCGCCAGCGTGGCCCCGCACGCCCTGGCCAGCTCGGCGGCGATGGCCAGGCCCAGGCCGCTGCCCGGCACGTTCGCGTGGGCCCCGGACCGCCAGAACCGCCCCAGCGCCTCCGCGCGCTCCTCCTCGCCGAGCCCGGGCCCGTCGTCCGCGATCCGCAGCACGCCGTCCTCCAGGGTGACCGTGACGGTGCCGCCCTCGGGCACGAACTTCTGGGCGTTGTCGAGCGCGATGTCCGCGACCCTGGCCGCCGCCTCGGGCACGACCGACATTTCCGAAATTTCGGTTTCGAGGTGGATGCCTTTGGCCGCGTACACCTCCCGCCACGTCCCCAGCCGGGGCGCCAGCGGGATCTCCTTGCCCTCGACGCCCGCGCCCGCCTCCACCTTCGCCAGCGCCAGCAGGTCCTCCACCAGCAGCGCCAGCCGGTCCAGCTCCGCCATCGCCTCCTCGAACTCGGCCGTGCCCTCTCCCCGCAGATGCGGCTCCAGGTTCTCCAGCCGCAGCCCGAGCACCGTCAGCGGGGTGCGCAGCTCGTGGGAGGCGTCCGCCACGAACGCCCGCTGCCGCTCCATCGCGCTGGAGACCGCGTCGGCCATGGCGTTGAAGCGCTCCTCCAGCCGCCGCAGCTCGGAGGGGCCGGCGCCGGGATGCGCCCGCGCGTCGAGCCTGCCCTGCGCGATGGCCCGCGTGGTGCGGTCGAGCTCGGTGACGGGCCGCAGGATCCAGCGGGCCAGCCGCCTGGCCGCCAGCGCCGAGTAGCCCAAGGCCACCAGCGCGCCGACCAGCAGCGCGCCCCACACCAGCGACACGTCCTGCCTGGCCCGGTCGGTGGGGGCCTCCAGCAGCACCACGCCGGACAGCTGCGCGTCCCGGCCCGCCGGCTCGGCCAGCAGCACCGTGGCCGGTCCGAACGGGCTGATCGTGGGCAGCTCCTCCGTCGTGCGGCCGGACAGCGCCAGGCGGGTGGCCTCCCGGTCGTCGGCGTCGAAGCGGCCCGCGGTGGTCAGGACGGAGCCGTCGCGGTCGCGTACGCGTACCGCCGCCCCGTAGAGCTCGGCGTAGCGGTCGATCTCGGCGATCAGCCCGGAGCGGTCGTCCTCCCTGGCCGCCTGGTCGGCCAGCTCCGCGAAGCGGGTGGCGTCGGCGCGGCGGTCGAGGAGCAGGCGGTTCGTACGGTGGGAGGCGTAGGCGAGACCCAGCGGCACGGCCAGCGCCGCGATCAGGAAGACGATCAGCGTGGTGAACGTGACCACCAGCCGGGAGTTCACGCCGTCGAGCCCAGCCGGTAGCCGGTGCCGCGCAGCGTCTCCACCAGCCCCGGGCGGCCGGTCTTGGAGCGCAGGTTGGCCACGTGCACGTCGAGCGAGCGCGACGCCGACAGCAGCGGGTCGCCCCAGACCTCGTCGAGGATCTCCTCCCGGCCGCGCACCACGCCCGGCTCGCGCGCCAGCATCGCCAGCACGTCGAACTCCCGCCTCGTCAGCGTCACCGGCTCGCCGGCCACCGTGACCTGCCTGGACTCCAGATCGATGCGGACGTCGCCGACGCTCACCACGTCGTCGCGGGCCGGCATCGGCCTGGTGCCGCGCCGCACCACGGCCTCCATGCGGGCCATCAGCTCCACCGTGCGGAACGGCTTGACCAGGTAGTCGTCGGCCCCGGACCGCAGCCCGCGCAGCACCTCGCGCTCCTCCGTGCGGGCCGTGACCACGATGAGGGGCACCGCCGAGACCCGGCGCAGGCGGCGCAGCACGTCGAGGCCGTCCATGTCGGGCAGGCCCAGGTCGAGCAGGACGAAATCGACGCCCCCCGCCAGGCGGAGGGCGTCGACGGCCAGCCCGGCACGGGTGACCTGATGGCCGTGCCGGGCGAGGGCCGTGGTGAGCGCGGACGCGAGCCGATCGTCGTCCTCGACCAGGAGAACGCGCATGTGCCCAGGTTAGACGCGGGCCGCGACCACGTCCTCCGAGGCCTGCTCGGCGCGGGAGAGGGCGACGTCCCTGGTCTCGCGCATGGTGAGGTAGACCACGAGCGACACGGCGGCGCACGCGGAGACGTACCAGAAGTAGCCGGACTCGATCTTGTTGTTCTTGAACCACAGCGCCACGTACTCGGCGGTGCCGCCGAACAGGGCGTTCGCGATGGCGTAGGGGAGGGCGACGCCGAGCGCGCGCACGTTCGTCGGGAACAGCTCGGCCTTCACCACCGCGTTGATCGAGGTGTAGCCGGTGACGATGACCAGGCCGATCAGCGAGAGCACGAGCCCGCCGCCGAACCCCGTGACCCCGCCGAGCGCCGTCATCAGCGGCACCGTGCCCAGCATCGACCCGATCCCGAACGTGATCAGCAGCGGCCGCCGCCCGATCCGGTCCGACAGCCCGCCGGCCAGCGGCTGCAGGCACATGAAGATGAACAGCGCGCAGAAGCTCACCAGCGTGGCCGTCTCCTTGGGCAGGCCGGCGGTGATGGCGAGGTACTTGGTGAGGTAGGTGGTGTAGGTGTAGTACGCGACCGTGCCGCCCATGGTCAGGGCGATGACCAGCAGCGCTTCCTTCTTGTGGGCGAGCAGCTGCTTGATCGTGCCGCGGCTCTGGTGCTCGACGTCGCGCTCCTCCTCGTCGTACGCCTCCGTCTCCAGGAGGTTGCGGCGCAGGTAGAACACGACCGCGGCGCCCAGCGCGCCGATCACGAACGGGATGCGCCAGCCGTAGGAGTTGAGGGCCTCCGTGGACATCGTGTTCTGCAGGATGATCTGCAGGCCGAGGCCGACGAGCTGGCCGGCGGTCATGGAGACGTACTGGAAGCTGGAGGCGAAGCCGCGGCGGCCGCGCGGAGTGGCCTCGGTGAGGTACGTGGCGCTGGCCGCGTACTCGCCGCCGACCGACAGCCCCTGCAGGAGGCGCGCCACCACCAGCACCACGGCGCCGAAGTAGCCGACCGTCTCGTACGTCGGCGCGATGGCGATCAGCAGGGCGCTGGCCGACATCAGGGTGACGGTGAGTGTGAGCGCCGCCTTGCGGCCCTTCCTGTCGGCGTAGCGGCCGAGCAGCCAGCCGCCGAGCGGGCGCATGAAGAAGCCGACGGCGAAGATGGCCGCCGTGTTGAGCAACTTCGCCGTGTTGTCGCCCTCGGGGAAGAAGGACGCGGCGAAATAGACGGCGAAGCTGGTGTAGACGAACCAGTCGTACCACTCGACCAGATTGCCGACGGAGCCGCCGATCACTGCCTTCCAGGGCACGCGTGCCTTGCTCACGGAGACCTCCTGTGGTGGAGCCTGGGGGGAGTAGGTGCAGGCCAGAGCCTCTCCGCAGAAGGATGTTCGGACAAGGGCAGGCGGCCGAGATCTAACGTCCGCTTAACATGGGCGCAATCTCGGGCCCGTTCCGGCCCATCACAATGGCGGGTTGGCCTTCTTCGCCCTCTCCAGCGCCAGATCCGGCCACCACAGACCGGCCTCCGGGGACACGACGCCGCGCTCGGGGTCCTTCTCCCCGCCCTCCCCTCGCCTGCACCGGCCGCCGGACGAGCCCGCCCGCGCGATCCACAGGTAGGCGTCCACCAGTTCCTCACCCGTGTCGGTCGTGGGCCGGTAACCGGCGCCCCGGCCCGGCGGGTTGCACCACGTCTGCGGGTCGGGGTACTTCTTCGTCGGGCGCCACGAGCCCTGGCCGTTCCTGGCGGTGTCGACCACGAAGTGGGGCATCGTCGCCGGGTCGACCTTCGCGTCCGTGGGGCAGTCCTTGGCGCCCGTGGCCCGCTGGACGCTGATGCAGGCCGACAGCGCCTTGCCGTACGCGACGCTCTTCTCCGTGGGCTGGAAGGCCGCCGTGTTGAGGAAGAAGCCGTCCGCCCGGTCGATGCCCGCCCTGATCAGCCGCTCGGCCATGAGCGCGGTGCCCGGGTAGAGGTCCTGGCTGCCGTCGAGGTAGACGGCCGTGTTCGGGTTGGCCTTGAGGGTCTGGACGGCCTGGCTTAGGTCCTTGTAGCGCTGCTCCACCGAGCCCTGCGGGTCGCATTCCTTGACGCCGGGGACCTTGACCGTGGCGCCCGGTTCGAGGATCACCGCCGCCTTGGCCTGGCCTATCGTGCTCGCTATGCCCTTGATCCATTCCTGGTACGCCGCCAGTTCGGCGGCGGTCGCCGGGCGGCACTCGCTGCCCGGCAGGGAGTTGATCAGGAACACCGGGACTCCGCCTTCCTGCCGGGCCCCGGTGACGGTGTCGTCGACCTTCTGCCTGACCTCGGGCTCGTTGAGGCGGACGGCGTGGGGGACGGCGGCCAGCTTGCTCATGAGCGCGGCGTCCTGAGGGCGGTCCTTCTTCCACTCCTCGGCCTGGCGGCCGGCGGCCGGCTCCGGCGGGGAGTAGAACGTGATCTTGCCTGGGGCTCTGAGCGGGTTCTGGGGCTTGGCCTGCGTGTTCGGGTGGGTGGCTTGGGCCGTGGTCGTCAGGGCGGGGGTGCGGGCGCTCGACGAGGTGCCCAGGATGCGCCAGGCGACGGCCACGGACGCGCCTCCCACGGCCACGGCGACGGCCGCCGCCGCGGCGACCACCCTCCTCCGGTTGCCCGCCGCCTCGGGGCTGCGGGGTGAGAGGCTGCCGGACGGCGCCATCGCGGCGCCGGGCGGTCGCGGGCCGTCAGACGGCGCGGTCGTCACGTCGGCGCGCGCCGGGGGACCGGTCGTGCCGTGAGCTGGGTGGCCGGTTGTGCCGTGAGCTGGGTGATCGGTTGTGCCGTGCGCTGGGTGGCCGGTCGGGTCCGTGCCGCCCGTCGGCGCCGCGGGGGTGCCCGCGTCCGTCCCCGTGCCGGGCCTCGGCAGCGGAGTGCCGCCTGCGGCCACGCCAGGGTCCGCCGTGCTCAGGCGGTCCATCAGGTCCTGGGCCGTCGGGCGTTCGCGCGGGTTCTTCGTCAGCGAGGCGAGCACCAGGTCGCGCAGCGGGCCCGAGAGGCCGTCCAGCTCCGGGGCCTCGTTGAGGATGCGCAGGAGGATCGTGGGGACGGAGCCCGAGCCGAACGGCGGTTTGCCGCTTGCGGCGTAGGCGACCGTGCAACCCCACGAGAAGATGTCCGAGGCCGGGCCGATGGTGGAGCCCGACACCTGTTCGGGCGACATGTACGACGGCGTCCCCACGATCGCGCTGCTCACCTCCGCGTCCATGAGCTGCGCGATGCCGAAGTCGATGACCTTGGGCCCCACCTGGGAGAGCAGCACGTTCGACGGCTTGAGATCGCGGTGCACCACCCCCGCCCCGTGGATGGCGCGCAGGGCCATGGCCATCGCGGCGGCCAGGCCGTCCAGCGCCGAGCCCTTCAGCGGCCCCGACTCGCGGACGGCGTCCCCCAGGCTGGGGCCCTCGACGTACTCGGTGACCAGGTACGCCACGTCCCCCTCGACATCGGCGTCGAGGACGGGGGCGGTGCAGAAGCGGGCGACCCGCTTGGCGGCGGCCACCTCGCGGGCGAAGCGGCGCCTGAAGTCCGCGTGCGCGTCCATCCTGGCATGGATGAGCTTGACCGCCACCCGCGTGCCGTCCGGTGCCTGGCCCAGGTAGACGACGCCCATGCCGCCCTCGCCCAGCCGAACCAGGAGCGTGTACGGCCCCACCTGGCGCGGATCCCCGTCCCTCAACGCCTCCAAGGTCATAAAGGGTCAGGTTAGCCTCCCGTGTCCGAACGGCCTACAGCTCCAGTCGCCACTCGTTCCATTCGTCGAGGAGCTCGAAACCCATGGCCTCGTTGATGGCCAGCATGTGGGCGTTGGACGTGGCGTTCCAGGTGATGATCCGCTCCAGGTGGGGCTCGTGCTCGCGGAGCCAGAGCAGGTTGCTGAGCTTGAGCAGGAGCCCCAGGCGGTGGCCCCGGTGCCCGGCGAGCACGGTCGTGTCCGCCTGGCGCCCCCAGCCGTTGGAGCGGTCGGCGACGAGGTAGACGCGCGTGTATCCGGCCGGGGCCCCGTCTGAGTCGCGGCGGGCGATCATCGAATAGCTGGTGAGGCCGCGGTCCTCGATGCCGTCCTCGCGGTCGCGGATGCGGCCGGTGCTGAAGTCGAAGTCCTCGATGCCGGCGTCGCGCGGGGCGTCGTTCATGCCGTTCATCAGGGTCGAGAGGTCGGGGATCAGGGCAGGGTCGGCCGGGCCGGTCCAGCGTTCGAGACGGTAGCCCTCGACGGTGGGAAGCATGCGTTCCAGGGCATCCCAGTCGGCCTTGCGGAGATCCAGCACGCGGCGGGCCTCGGCGACCGCGACCGTCATGCCGTGGGCGAGCGCGAAGCGGGCGCCCACGCCGGTGGTCGGCGTCTCCGTGAGCAGCAGGGTTCGGCCGTGGTGGCGCAGCCTCTCCAGCGCGTGCTCGAACAGCGCCGAGCCCAGCCCCCGGCCGCGCCGCTCGGGGCGCACGACGAGGGGGAAGAGCCAGCCCATGTGCGTGTTGTCGAGCTGGGAGAGCGACAGGCCGTAGCCGCCGACGACCTCACCGTCCTCGACGACGGCCCACAGCTCGGCCCGGTCGCCCGGCGAGTGCCTGGCGATGTCGTGGCGGAAGTGGGCGAGCGACATCAGAGGGCCCGGATCGTCGAAGTAGGCCGCCGTGTACGCCCCGTGCAGGCCCGTGACCAGGTCGCCCGGCCGGTCGAGGTCGATGGGCTGGATCCACATGTGCCCAGCAAATCGCACGGACGACGGCCGGGGCGAGCGAATTTACTGGCGGTAGTTCTCCACCTCGTTGGCGGGGCGGGCGGCGGCGTTGTCGGGGTCCTCGCCCGCGCTCCGCCTGGCCCGGCGCTGCCTGAGCAGGTCCCAGCACTGGTCGAGCGCCGTCTCCAGCTGGTTGATGCGCTCCTGCTCCTCGTCCGTGGTCACCTCGCCTTGGGTCAGCCTGTTGCGCAGCTCGTGCTCCTCGTCTACCAGAGCACTGATCCTGGTGAGAATTTCGTCGTCCCGCATGCCTGAACTCTAGTCACCGTCACCACCCTCCGCCCCGGGGCCCGTCCCCCGCCGCACTTCGGCTGAGGTCCTCAGGGGGAGGGGGCACACCTCCGATGGCGGAAGTCCGGCGGCGGAGGTGCGGTGGCGGCGGGGAGGGTCGGGCCGAGGTGCGGTGGCGGGAGCCCGTTGGTCGGGGGTGCGGGGGAGGTCCGGCGGCGAGGGTCGCGGCGGAGGTGCGGTGGCGGCAGGGTGCGGTGGCGGCGGTCCGTTGGTTGGGGTGCGGTGGCGGGGGATCGTTGGTGGGAGCGCGGGGGGCGGAGGTCCGGTGGCGCAGCGCTGGGGTGCCGGCGGCGCGCTGGGCGCGGGAGCGGTTCGGTGGGGTGCTGGGTGGCGCGGTGGAGCGGGGCGGCGGCGGTGGAGTGGGTGGGGCCGAGGGTTTGGGGAGGGGGTGGGGTGTGGAGCGGAGGGGGTGGTGGTGCGTGATAGAACACGGCCATGCCCGGCCTTGCGCTCGTCAGGAAACCCGGCCCCCGGATCGCCGAGGGCATCGTCACCCATATCCAACGTGAGCCGGTGGACCCGGAACGGGCGCGCCACCAGCACGACGCCTACGTGGGCGCGCTGGCCGCCGCAGGGTGGCGGGTGACGTACGCGCCCGATGCCGACGAGTTGCCCGACGCGCCGTTCGTGGAGGACGCGGTGGTGGTGTCGGGGCGGCTCGCCGTACTGACCTGGCCGGGGGCGCCGGAGCGGCGGCCCGAGGTGGAGTCGGTGGCCGCGGCCGTGCGGGAGCTGGGGATCAAGGCGGTCAGGATCGTGCCGCCCGGCACGCTCGACGGGGGCGACGTGCTGCAGGTCGGGCCCACCGTGTACGTCGGGAGGTCGGCGCGCACCAACGACGAGGGGATCGCGCAGCTCACGGGCCTGCTGCCGGAGCGCGAGGTCGTGCCCGTGGACATGACCGGCGTGCTGCACCTGAAGTCGGCGGTGACCGCGCTGCCCGACGGGACGCTCATCGGTGACCCGCGCCACGTGGACCTGCCGGGGCTGCTCGCGCCGCCGGAGGAGTCGGGGGCGCACGTGGTGCTGCTGGGCGGGGACCACGTGCTGATGGCCGCCTCGGCGCCCCAGACCGCCGCAATGCTCGAAAAACGCGGATTTATCGTGACGAAGGTAGATATTTCGGAGTTCGAGCGGCTGGAAGGATGCGTGACCTGTCTCAGCGTCCTCGTCCCGGACTGACGAAGAGTCGCCGCCTTGTCCTCGTCCCGGACTGACGAAGACTCGCCGCCTTCTCAGGATCTGAGATCCGGGGCAGTGCATCGCGAGACGTCTGGTAACGTGCATGGCATGCTGCGCGGACTGCTTCTTAGCTGCCGCGGCGGGGGCCACTGAGGCCGGCTCCCTCGCCGCGGAGCCCGTCATGCGCGTCGGCCGCTTTCTTTCGACCGACGAGGAGCCAGCAGACATGAGCACTCAGCAGCCCAGCCCCATGCCGATCCATCGTTATCAGGCGTTCGAGCCCATCCGCCTGACCGACCGCACCTGGCCCGACAAGGTCATCACCAAGGCGCCCCGCTGGTGCGCGGTGGACCTGCGGGACGGCAACCAGGCCCTGATCGACCCGATGGACTCCCATCGCAAGCTGCAGATGTTCGAGCTGCTGGTACGCATGGGCTACAAGGAGATCGAGGTCGGCTTCCCGGCCGCCTCGCAGACCGACTTCGACTTCATCCGCCAGATCATCGAAGAGGACCGCATCCCCGAGGACGTGGTCATCCAGGTGCTGACCCAGGCCAGGCCGGAGCTGATCGAGCGCACCTTCGAGGCGATCGAGGGCGCCAAGCAGGCCATCGTCCACCTGTACAACTCGACCTCCACCCTCCAGCGCCGCGTCGTGTTCGGCCTGGACAAGGACGGCATCACCGCCATCGCCGTCGAGGGCGCCAAGCTGGTCAAGAAGCTCGCCGACGCGAGCGACGTCGACGTCTACTTCCAGTACTCTCCCGAGTCGTTCACCGGCACCGAGCTCGAATACGCCGTCGAGGTGTGCGACGCCGTCAACGACGTGTGGCAGCCCACCCCCGACCGCAAGGTCATCGTCAACCTGCCGGCCACGGTCGAGATGGCCACCCCCAACATCTACGCCGACCAGATCGAGTGGATGCACCGCAACCTCAAGCACCGCGACTCGATCGTCCTGTCGCTGCACCCGCACAACGACCGCGGCAGCGCCGTGGCCGCCGCCGAGCTGGGCTACATGGCGGGCGCCGACCGCATCGAGGGCTGCCTGTTCGGCAACGGCGAGCGCACCGGCAACGTCTGCCTGGTCACCCTGGGCATGAACCTGTTCTCCCAGGGCGTCGACCCCGAGATCGACTTCAGTGACATCGACGAGATCCGTCGCATCACCGAATACTGCAACCAGCTGCCCGTGCACCCGCGCCACCCGTGGGGCGGCGAGCTGGTCTACACCGCCTTCTCCGGCTCCCACCAGGACGCCATCAAGAAGGGCTTCGAGCACCTCGAGCGCGACGCGGCCGCGGCGGGCGTGCCGGTCGACCAGTTCACCTGGGCGGTGCCGTACCTGCCGATCGACCCCAAGGACATCGGCCGCTCCTACGAGGCCGTCATCCGCGTCAACAGCCAGTCGGGCAAGGGCGGCGTCGCCTACATCATGAAGGCCGACCACCAGCTCGACCTGCCGCGCCGGCTGCAGATCGAGTTCTCCAAGGTGGTGCAGGCCCGCACCGACAGCGAGGGCGGCGAGATCAGCCCCACCGCGATGTACGAGATCTTCCGCGACGAATACCTGCCCAACCCGGCCAACCGCTGGGGCCGCCTCAGCCTGATGGCCCACCGCCACGAGTCCACGGTGGACGACAAGGACCGCATCGGCGCCGACGTCCGGATCGACGGGGAGATCCGCGAGATCGCGGGCACGGGCAACGGCCCGATCTCGGCCTTCACCGACGCCCTGGCGGGGGTCGGCATCCAGGTGCGCGTGCTCGACTACGTGGAGCACGCGATGAGCGCCGGCTCCGACGCCAAGGCCGCCTCCTACCTGGAGTGCGAGGTCGACGGCCAGGTGCTGTGGGGCGTCGGCGTCGACGCCAACACCACGACGGCCTCGCTCAAGGCCATCATCTCCGCGGTCAACCGCGCCTCGCGCTGACCGCACCCGCCCGCTTCACTCGGCCCGGCCGTCCAAGGGGCTGTCCGTCACCTGGGCGGCGGGCTGAGCAGTGAGACCAGCAGCCCGGCGAACTGCGTCACCGACCAGGGCAGCCGGCGGCCCAGGGCGGTCTGCACCTGGGCCTCCCGCTGGCGGAACACCGGGTGGTCCAGCCGTACGTAGGCGACCCCTTCGGCAGAGGCCTCCCGGTGCAGGTCGCCGAGGTCTCCCACGAGCGCGATGCCACCCCCGCAGCGGACGAACTCGTGCAGCGGGCCGAGCCCGTCGCAGACCAGCACCGGGCGGACCGCCAGCCCCTCGATCTGCGTGCCGATGTCGAAGAGCTCGCGCTGGCTGGTCCCGGAGGAGGCCAGGGCCAGCGGGTGCTCGCACAGCTCCGCCAGCCCGACCTGATCGCGTCCGGCGAGCTCGTGCCCGAGCGGGACGATCGCGACCACCGGGATCACGACGGCGCACTCCACCCGCACATCGTGCTGCGGCCCCATCGCATAGGTGACGGCGACGTCGGCGATCCCCTCGATCACCCGGCGGGTGGCCTCCTGCCGGGGGACGACGTCGAGCTGGAACGTCACGTCGGGGTGGTCGCGCCGGAAGGCCGCCATCGCCCGCGGGACCATCCGCCGTCCGAACCCCTCCGAACAGGCCACCGTGACGTTGCGGACATCGGCTCCGCGCCCGGTCCGCAACTCGTTCACCAGGGCGGACGCCTCGGCTTCGCTGCGGCGGACGTGGGCGAGGAGCCGAGACCCGGCCTCGGTCAGCGCCATCCCCCGCGGATGCCGGACGAACAGGGGCACCCCGCACCCGGACTCCAGCTTGGCGATCTGCCTGCTGATGGCCGAAGGCGCGACCGTCAGCGTACGGGCCGCCTCGGTCACCGACCCCGTCCGGGCGACCTCGAGGAAGTACGAGAGTCCCACAGGCAGGAGTTGCATCGGGGACCTCCTGGTCATGCTTCGGGCACAGGTTTGCCAATAGTAGAACGCTCGTTGCGGCAAACGGCAATGGCCCCAGCCCATGAACCGCCCTACGCTGCTGACCAGCACGGTGCCCGCGATCCCCGGAGGAACCTCTCGTGATCCCAGCAGACCTCATCGAACAGGCGGAGGAGTACGTCGATTCCGGCGCGTTCTTCACCGACCTCGCCGCGATGGTCTCCTATCCCACCGAGAGCACCAGGCCAGGGAGCAGCGTTGCCGTCAAGGCATACCTCGACGACGTTCTGACGCCCGCGCTGACCGGCCTGGGATGCTCCGTGACCGAGCACCCCAACCCCCGCCCCGACGGGGGTCCGTTCCTGGTCGGCACCCGGGTCGAGTCCCCCTCGCTGCCGACGCTCCTCTGCTACGGCCACGCCGACGTGGTGGACGGCCACGCCGGCCGGTGGAGTGAGGGCCGTGACCCCTGGACGCTGACCGCCGACGGCGAGCGCTGGTACGGCCGCGGATCGGCCGACAACAAGGGGCAGCACCTGATCAACCTCGCGGCGCTGCGCCTGCTGCTCGCCCGGCAGGGGAGGCTCGGGTTCAACCTGATCTTCCTGTTCGAGTCCGGCGAGGAGATCGGCTCGCCTGGGCTGGCCGAGTTCGCCGCGGCGCACCGCGAGGAGTTGCGGGCGGACGTCCTGATCGCCTCGGACGGACCGCGCCTGGACGCGGCGACGCCCACGCTGTTCCTCGGGTCACGCGGCGGCGTCGACCTCCAGCTCGAGGTCGATCTGCGCCCCAACACCTATCACTCCGGCAACTGGGGCGGCGTCCTGCGCAACCCCGCCACCACCCTCGCGGGCGCGATCGCGAGCTGCGTCGACGGGCACGGGCGCATCCGGGTGCCCGCCCTGCTGCCGCCGGAGCTCCCGGAGGCGGTCCGCGAGGCGCTGGCCGGCGTCACCGTCGCGAACAGCCCCGGCGACCCGGCGCCAGACGAGGGCTGGGGCGACACCGGCCTGACCGCCGCCGAGCGGCTGTACGGCTGGAACACCCTGGAGGTCCTGGCGATGGGGTCGGCCGACCTCGGCAACCCCGTCAACGCGATCCCCGGCCGGGCCCGCGCGATCCTGCAGCTGCGGTACGTGGCCGGGACGGACGTGAGCGGCGTGGAGCAGGCCGTCGCCGAGCATCTCGCCGCCCAGGGCTACCGGATGGTCGGCGTCAGCGTCCTCGGCCACTTCCCGGCCAGCCGTACGGCACTCGACGATCCGTGGGTGCGCTGGGCCAGGGGATCGCTGGAACAGGTGACCGGCAAGCCCGTCGCCCTGCTGCCGAACATCGGCGGCTCCCTGCCCAATTTCGTCTTCACCGACGTCCTCGGCCTGCCGACCCTGTGGCTGCCGCACTCGTACCCGGGCTGCCTCCAGCACGCGCCCGACGAGCACCTGCTCGCCGGGATCGCCCGCGAGGGCCTCGTGCTGGCCGCCGCGCTGTTCCACGCCCTCGGCAACCCGTCGGCCGACCACCCTCTCCCCGCCCCCCGCCCGGTCTGACGACGTCAGCCCCCACCGGAAGGACCTTCGATGGCCGTCGCCTCCACAGACTCGACCCAGCCCGCGACGCGTGGCTCCGCCGGCCGCGCGATCGCGGCGGCGACCATCGGCAACGCGCTCGAGTGGTTCGACCTCGCCGTGTACGCGCTGATGGCGGCCTACATCGGACAGGTGTTCTTCCCCGCCGGCGCCCCTGGCGTCCAGCTGGTGCAGGCGTATGCGGTGTTCGGCGTGACGTACCTGATCCGTCCGCTCGGCGGGCTGGTCATCGGCGCCTACGCCGACCGGCACGGGCGCAAGAAGGCGCTGGTGCTGACGATCTGGCTGATGGCCCTCGGCACCTTGCTGATCGTGGTCATGCCCGGCTACGCGACGCTCGGGCTCCTCGCGCCGGTGGGGATCGTGGTCGCGCGGCTGATCCAGGGATTCGCGGCCGGCGGCGAGTTCGGGGCCGCCACCTCGTTCCTGGTCGAGCAGGACGACAGACGCAAGGGCTTCCTCGGCAGTTTCCAGTTCGCCAGCCAGGGGCTCGCGACGCTGCTGTCCTCCGGGTTCGCCGCCGGCCTGACCGCCGTGCTGTCCAAGGAGCAGATGGCGGCCTGGGGCTGGCGGGTGCCGTTCGTGTTCGGCCTGCTGGTCCTGCCGGTCGGCCTCTACATCCGCCGCTACGTCCTGGAGTCGCCGGCGGTCACGCCGGAGGCGACGGGGAAGCGCCCCTCGCCGATCCGGTCGGTCTTCCGCGACCATTGGGGCGGCCTGTTGATCGCCGGCGGCGCGCTGGTCATCTCGACCGCGCTGAACTTCATCCTGCAGTACATGCCGACCTTCGGGATCGAAGAGCTGGGCCTGAACGATTCGCTGTCGTTCGTCGCGCTGCTCATCACCGGGGTCACCCTGACCGTCGCGACCCCGTTCGTCGGCCTGCTGGCCGACCGGTTCGGGCGGCTGAAGATCATGATTCCGGCCGCGGTGCTGATCGGCGGGAGCGTCGTCCCGCTGTTCCTCTGGCTCACCGCGTCGCCGTCGTTCCTGACGCTGACGCTCTGCATGACGATCCTCGGCCTGCTGAAGGCGGCCTACTTCGGCGCGCTGCCGTCGGTGATGGCCGACGCGTTCCCGGTGCAGGCCCGCGCGACCGGCCTGTCGTTCAGCTACAACGCGGCGGTCGCGGCCTTCGGCGGGTTCACCCCCGCCATCGCCACCGCGCTGGTCTCGGGGACCGGCTCGCAGGTGTCGCCGGCGTACTACCTGCTGGCCGTCTCCTTCCTGAGCGTCGCCGCGCTGGTCTGCGCGCTCCGGACGCGCGGCATCCGCTGAGGCCCGATTAGTGAACGTTGCGTTTCTTCGAAATGAATTCTATGCTCCTTAGAGAACGACTCGTTCTCTAAGGAGAGACGTCATGGGCGTCGTGCTGTCCGGTCTGATGCTGGCGATGTTGCTGGGCGCGCTCGATCAGACGATCATGGCGCCCGCGCTGCCGGCCGTGGCGGGCAGCCTGGGCGGGCTGGACCAGATGCCCGCCGTCGTCAGCGCCTACCTCGCCGCCGCCACCGTGGTCATGCCCGTCTACGGCAAGCTCGGCGACCGGTACGGCCGCAAGCCCACCATGCAGGTCGCCATCGTCGTGTTCGTGACCGGGGCCGTGCTCTGCGCCATGGCCACCTCGATGCCGCAGTTCATCGCCTTTCGCGCCGTGCAGGGCCTGGGCGGCGGCGGGCTGATGATCGGGGCGCAGGCGATCATCGGCGAGGTGGTGAGCCCGCGCGAGCGGGGCCGCTACCTCGGGCTCATCGGGGCCATGTACGTGGTGGCCGCCGTGGGCGGGCCGCTGATCGGTGGGTTCTTCGTCGACCGGCTGAGCTGGCGGTGGATCTTCGCGATCTACCCGCCCCTGGGAGTGCTGGCGCTGGTCGTGCTGAGCGCCACCCTGCGGCTGCCGAGGCCGCGCGGGGAAGCGGACCGGCCGCCGCTCGACGTCGCCGGGGCCCTCACGCTGGCCGTCGCCGTGGTCGGGGTGGTCCTGCTGGGGCAGACCAGGAACCTCGCCTATCTCGGCGTGGCGGCCGCCGGGACGCTGGCGTGGCTGGTCAGCGCGCGCTTCGCCAAGGACCCGATCCTGCCGCTGCGGCTGTTCCGCGACCGGGCGTTCGCGGTGCCGGTGTCGATCAGCCTGCTCATCGGGTTCGCGTTGTTCGGGACGATCACCTATATGCCGGCCTACCTGCAGATCGCGCTGCGCTCCAGCGCGACCTGGGCGGGGCTGCTGGTGACGGCGCTGATGGCGGGCGTGCTCGCCACGACCGTCGTGTCCGGGCGGCTGATCACGCGGACCGGGAGGTACAAGCCGTACCCGATCGCCGGCACGGCCGTGGCCGCCGCCGGGCTCGGGCTGATCGGCCTGGCGGGCCGCGACCCGCTGGCGCTGGCCGGCGCGATGCTGGTGACCGGGCTGGGGGTCGGGCTCGTCATGCAGACCATGGTGCTGGCCGCCCAGAACGCCGTGGAGTACGCCGACCTGGGCACCGCCACCTCGTCGGTGACCTTCCTGCGCCAGATCGGCGCGTCCACCGGGGTCGCGCTGGTGGGCGCGTTGATCACGCTGAGGTCCGGGATCTCCGCCACGAACCCCTCCGACGTCCCCGACAGCATGCGGGACGCCTTCGCCGCGGCCGTGCCGCCGGTTTTCGCGGCCATGGCGCCGCTGCTGGCCGTGGCGTTCTTCCTCGCGCTGGCGCTGCCGGCGCGTCCGCTCCGCACCACCGCCTACGCCGAGGAGAGATCGTGAAACTCGTCGCACCGCTGGACGCCTTCGGCCGGGGCGACCTGGCCATGGCCGGGGGTAAGGGCGCCAATCTGGGCGAGCTCGTCAGGAACGGCTTCCCCGTGCCGCGTGGCTTCGTCGTCACCACCCACGCCTACGACGTGATCGCCCAGGGGCACGGCACGCGGGCGTACTTCGAGCAGGTCGAGCTGCCCGACGAGCTGCGGGAGGCCGTCACGGGCGCGTACGCCGCCCTCGGTGGCGGGCCCGTGGCCGTGCGCTCGAGCGCCACCGCCGAGGACCTGCCGGGGGCCGCGTTCGCCGGCCAGCAGGACACGTACCTGAACGTCGTGGGCGAGCGGGCCGTGCTCGACGCCGTACGCCGCTGCTGGGGCTCCCTCTGGACCGACCGCGCCGTCGCCTACCGCGCCCGGCTCGGCATCGACGACTCCGAGGTGCGGATCGCGGTCGTGGTGCAGAGCATGGTGGAGGCGGACCTGGCGGGCGTCATGTTCACCGCGAACCCGGTCACCGGCGACCGCTCCCAGCTCGTCGTCGACGCCAGCAGCGGGCTCGGCGAGGCCGTCGTGTCCGGCCTGGTCACGCCCGACCACTACGTGATCTCCGACGGCGGCACGGCCTTCACGCCGGGGCGGCGCGAGGTCGTCATCAGGGGCGCGGCGGGCGGGGGCGTGACGCGCGAGACGGGCTCGGCCGCCCAGGAGCGCCTGCCCGACGCGGCGCTCGGGGAGCTGGCCAGGCTGGGGAGGGAGGTCGCCGCGCACTTCGGGCGGCCCCAGGACATCGAGTGGGCGTACGCGGGCGGTCGCGTCCACCTGCTGCAGGCCCGCCCCATGACCGCGCTGCCGCCGCCCCCGATCGGGAGGCTCAACCCGATCCAGCGCCGCATCGCCACCGTTCTGATGGAGTATCTCCCGGAACGGCCCTATCCGATCGACATGACGACCTGGATCCCGTACGGCCCGGTCGGGCTGATGGGCAGGGTGGCGGCCAGCTTCGGCCTGGCCGGCGTGTTCGAGGGGTTCCTGCGGGAGGAGGACGGCGTCGTCTACCGGCTCGTCCCGCAGAAGCCGCGCCCCACCCGGAAGCTGCCGGTTGTCCCGTTCAGCCTGCTGGCCAGGGCCAGGAGGTTCGACCCCGCCCGCTGGACCGAGGACCCGCGCTTCCGCGCCTACCTCGCGAGGGTCAGGGAGCTGGCCGCCCGCGACCTGGCGGAGCTGTCATGGGCGGAGCTCGTCCGCGTGCCCAGGCAGGCCCTGGACCTGGTGGGCCCGGTGGCCGACCTGCGCACGGACTACCTGCCCGGCACCGGGCTGGCGCTGCTGCGGCTGCTGGTGGCGGTCAAGCTGCTCGGGCGCGGCAGGCTCTTCGGCGACCTGCTGCACGGGGCGCGTACCCGCACCACCGACGCCAACCAGGCGCTGGAACGGCTGGCCGAGCTGGCCGGGCGCACGGGCGCGCTGGCCGGGGGGCCGAGGCCGGCCGAGTTCGAGGAGGCGCTGCGGGCGTTCCTGGCCGAGTACGGCCACCGCGAGACCTCGAGCCCGATCCTCGTCACCACGCCCACCTGGTCCGACGCCCCCGGGACCGTCATCGACCTGATCAAGGTGCTGGCCGCCGGGCCGCCCGCGCGAAAGGACGGCGACGACCCCCTCGCCCGCCTGCTCCGCCACCCGTGGCTGAGAGCCGGAGGCCGCGCCCGGATGCGGCGGTGGGTGGAGGCCGCCCGCGCGGGCGTCGCCTTCCGCGAGGACAGCCACTTCTTCTTCATGATGCCGCAGCCCGTCCTGCGCAGGTCGCTCCTGGAGATCGGCCGCCGCCTGTGCGGGCAGGGCGTGCTCGACCGGCCGGAGGACGTCTTCCACCTGCGGCTGCCGGAGCTCGAGGCCATCCGCGACGTGACCGCGCAGGCGGGCGCGGACCGGGAACGGCTGCGCGAGGCGGTCAGGGCGCGGGCGGCCAGGCGGGAGGAGCTGGCGGGCGTGCGGCTGATCGACCCCGCGGCCGTCTTCCCGGTCCGGGAGACGGGGGACGCGCTGGTCACCGGCGCGCCGGCCAGCGGCGGCGTGACGACCGGGCCGGTGAAGGTGATCAGGGAGCCGGCCGAGTTCGCCAGGCTGGAGAGCGGCGACGTGCTCGTCTGCCCGTACACGAACCCGTCGTGGACGCCGCTGTTCCAGCTGGCCTCGGCCGTGGTCGTGGACGCCGGCGGCGCGGCCTCGCACGCCGCGATCGTGGCCAGGGAGTACGGCATCCCGGCCGTCATGGGCACCGGCAGGGCCACCTCCGTGCTGGCGGACGGCCAGTCGGTGACCGTGAACGGCGACACCGGTCGCGTCACCCGGGCTATCTAAGATGCCATGGTGACCGACCACCGCAAGCTCCCGCGGCGCCGGGGCGAGGCGCTGAACGCGGCGATCTTCCAGGCGACGCTCGACGAGCTGGCCGAGGCCGGCTACGCCGGGCTGACCATGGAGCGCGTCGCCGAGCGGGCCAAGGCCAGCAAGGCGTCGCTCTACCGGCGCTGGCCCACCCGCATCGAGCTGGTGATGGACGCGGTCCGCCACTCGCTGCCCATCCCCGGGGCCGCGCCCGACACGGGCAACCTGCGCGACGACCTGGTGACCATGCTCGGGATCACGGCCAAGGCGCTGTCGGGCCCGGCGGGCGAGGCCATGCGCGGGCTGCTCGGCGAGGCGCTGAGCAGCGGGTCCGCGCTGCGCGCCCTGCGCAAGGACTCCCAGAGCACCGCCAGGAGGCTGATGGAGGAGGTCGTCGGCCGGGCCGTCGAGCGCGGCGAGGTCGCCCCCGAGACCGTCACCCCCCGCCGCCTCGACGCCGGTCACGCGCTGCTGCGCCACCACTTCCTCTTCGAGGGCTCCCCCGTCCCCGACGAGCTCGTCGTCGCGATCGTGGACGAGGTGCTGGTGCCGCTGTTCAAGCCGAGCTGAGCGCTGCCGCTCACGCGCTCGCGAGCCCGATCGCCGAACCCGCCAGCCGCATCGAGTGCTCGAACGCCGCGCGCCTGTTCTCGATCGTGTTGTTGAACTGGCCGAACACCTCGAAGTTGACCCACCCGTACAGCGCGGTCCACGCGGCGAGGCAGCGCCAGAGCACGTCGTCGGGCACGCCGGGCATGAGCCCGCGGATCCTCTCCGCCTCCGGCGCCAGCTCGCGCGGGGCCTCGCCGGGAGGCGCCTGGATCGCGCCCGCGGCCCAGGCGCCGGAGACGATCCGGCCCAGCACGGTGACGTCGCGCACCCGGGCCGCGACCGTTTCCTGCGGCGCCTGGTAGCCGGGCACGGGGGAGCCGTAGAGCAGCGCGTACTCGTGCGGGTGCGCCACCGCCCAGTCGCGTACGGCGTGGCAGACCGTCATCCACCGGCGCGGGTAGTCGTCCTGCGGGCACTCGGCGTCGGCGCGCTCCACGGTCTCCCCGAGCGCGTTGTATCCGTCGATGATCAACGCGGTCAGCAGGTCGTCACGGCTCGGGAAATAGCGGTAGATGGCCGAGGAGACCATGCCCATCTCCCGGGCGACGGCCCGCAGTGACAGGCCGCCGGCGCCCTCGGTGGCGAGCTGGCGGCGCGCTATGTCGGTGATCTCCTTGGTGAGCTCGGCCCTGACGCGTTCTCTGGCGGTACGGCTGGCGGTCATGAGAGCAGGCTATCAGAGCGGTGGAAAAAAACGAGAGCACTGCTCTTGACGATTGCTGCTCTTTTGAGAGAGCATTGCTCTCGTAAGCGAACGGCAGTTCATGGAGGACCGAAAATGCTCGGCATGGTCAAAGGCGCCAACGCCACCCTGATGTTCTTCCTGGAGCTTGGCGTGCTGGCCTCCGTGGGTTACTGGGGCTTCACCCTGAGCGCCGCCTGGTGGATCAAGCTGCTGGCCGGGATCGGCGCCCCGGCGCTGTTCATCGCCGCCTGGGCGCTGTTCGGGGCGGGCGGGGGCGCCAACGCCACGTTCCCCCTCACCGGCCTGGCCCGCGCCGCGCTGGAGATCCTCTGGTTCGGCGGCGGCGCCGCCGCTCTCTACGCCTCCGGCCTGGTGACCCCCGCTGTCGTCTTCTTCGCTGTGTTCGTCGTCAACGCGGTACTCCGCATCGTCTGGAAGCAGGTCTGATCATGGGTAAGCACGTCGTGGTGGGCTCCGGCCAGGTCGGCACACATGTGGCGAGCAGGCTTCTCGCGCAGGGACACGAGGTCGTCGTCGTGACCCGCTCGGGCGGCGGTCCCGATGGGGCGGTCAAGGTGGCCGCCGACATCTCCGACCGGGCCCGGCTGACCGAGGCCGCCAAGGGGGCCGACGTCCTCTACAACTGCGTCAACCCCAAGTACCACCGCTGGCTCACCGACTGGCCGCCGATGGCCGAGTCGTTCCTGGCCGCCGCCGAGACGAGCGGCGCCGTGTACGTGATGCTCGGCAACCTCTACCCGTACGGGCCCGTCACCGGCCCCATGACCGAGGACCTGCCCCTCGCCTCCGCCAACCCCAAGTTCCGGGTGCGGGCGAGGATGTGGCGGGACGCGCTGGCGGCGCACGAGGCGGGCCGGATCAGGGCGACGGAGGTGCGCGGCTCCGACTTCTTCGGCCCGGGCGCCAGCGACCAGTCCTACCTGGGCGACCGGTTCCTCGTGCCGCTCATGGCGGGCAAGACCATCCAGCTGCTCTATCCCCCGGACATGCCGCACAGCTGGACCTACCTGCCCGACGTGGCGGACGCGCTGATCGTGGCCGGCGGGGACGAGCGGGCCTGGGGCCGGCCGTGGCACGTGCCCACCGGCGACCCGCTGAGCTTCCGCCAGATGGGGGAGCGGATGGCCGCGCTGCTCGGGCGGCCCGCGCCCAAGTTCGCGCAGCTCCCGTGGCCGCTGGTCAGGATGGCCGGCCTGTTCTCTCCGATGATCGGGGAGCTCAGACATGTCAGGTACCAGTTCACGGCGCCGTTCGTGCTCGACTCCTCGGCCTTCCAGAGCACGTTCGGCGACGCGCCTACGCCGATCGAAGTGGCGCTCAAGGCTACGCTCGACGCGTGAAGATAGCCTTGATCGGCCTGGGTGACATCGCGGAGAAGGCCTACCTTCCCGTCCTCGCCGCCCAGCCCGCCCTCGACCTGCACCTGTGCACGCGCAACCAGGCCCGCCTGGACCGGCTCGGCGAGACCTACCGGATCGCCGGGCGGTCCACCAGCGTGGACGAGGTGATCAAGGCGGGGGCCGACGCGGCGTTCGTGCACGCGGCCACCGAGGCGCACCCGCAGATCGTGGAGCCCCTGCTCAAAGCCGGGATCCACGTCTACGTCGACAAGCCGATCGCCTACACGCTCCAGGAGTCGGAGCGGCTCGTACGGCTCGCGGAGACCGAGGGGAGGTCACTGATGGTCGGCTTCAACCGCCGGTACGCGCCCGGATACGTCGGGCTCGCCGCCCATCCCCGTCACCTCGTCCTCATGGAGAAGAACCGCGACAAGCAGCCCGGCGAGCCGCGCCGGGTGATCTTCGACGACTTCATCCACGTGGTGGACACCCTCAGGTTCCTCGCCCCCGGCCCGGTGACCGGCACCAGGAGCAGGACCCGCGTCAAGGACGGCCTCCTCGAGCACGTCGTCCTGGAGCTGACGGGCGACGGCTTCACCGCCATCGGCGTCATGAACCGGGCGGGCGGGGCGAGCGAGGAGACCTGCGAGGCCATGGGCGACGGCGCCAAGCGCCGGGTGGTCAACCTCGGCGACGTCATCGACTACCGGGGCGGCGAGACGCTCGCCCGGCGCCCCGACTGGGTGCCGGTGGCCAGGCAGCGCGGCATCGAGCAGATCTGCCTCGACTTCCTCGCCGCCTTGCGCGAGGGCCGCCGGATCGCCGCCGACGACGCCCTGGTCACCCACGCGCTCTGCGAGGAGATCGTCAGCCGGGCAGCTTGAGCATCTCCTTGTCGGCCTTGGCCAGCATCCGCCCGAACACGGGGCCGCCCAGCCGGGTCAGCACGGTGTAGCCCTGCGTGTCGGTCATCGGGCTGGAGGAGGACACGACGCCCGCCAGCGCGTCGCCGTACAGGGCGGGACCGCCGCTCCCGCCGGCGGCGGCGTGGCAGTTACGCGTGATCATCAGCCCGGGCCCCTCGGAGAGGCCCTCGGTCGCGTCACCCACGCACCGGTACATCTTCGAGCCCGGATAGCCCTTGCCCGCCGGATAGCCGAGCAGCTCGAGCCCGCGCAGCTTCGTGCCCCTGCTGGTGGGCATCGGCCGCAGGCCCTTGCCGGTGACGGCCTCCAGCGGGCGCTCGCGGCGTGCCACGCCGACCAGGCCGACGTCGTACGGCAGCAGGCTCGCCGAGTAAGGCTCGGTGCGCCACTTGGCGGGCACCCACACGCGCACGGCCGGCCAGACCCCCAGCTTCGGCTGCCCCAGGTCGTAGCCGGGCAGGAAGGTCACTTGCTGGAGCGAGCGGCCGTGCTGGTACAGGCAGTGCGCCGCGGTGACCACCAGGCTGCGGCTGCGCGAGCCGATCACCGTGCCCCCGCACAGCACGTTCGTCCGCGTCAGGGGATCGCGGCCGAGCAGGACCCCGGTCAGGCGCCGCGCCCCCGTGTAGGGGCGCGGGACCGGCGCGTAGCCCAGGCGATCGCCGTCGGGGGTCAGGATGCGCGGTACGGGGACGTTGCGTTGCGACACCTCGGCGACGGCGGTTGGGTCGAGCAGGACCAGAGACAGCACCAACCTGAGCACACTCCCACCTTAAGGTGACGATGATCAGTGCTCTGACCTGCGACATCAATCTTTACCTCAACTTGTGTACTGAGAGCCCAGCGCGCGCAGCCGGGCGTGCGCCGACTCGTAGGCGGCCGGCCGGCCCAGATACGCCTTGGGCAGTTTCGCGACCATCGTGTAGTTGGTGTCGCACACGTTGCCGACCGGCGCCTGCCCGGCCTGGCTGACGAGCTGGTAGGCATCCAGCGTGTCCAGCCCGGTCAGCTCCGACGTCCAGGTGACCAGGTCGTGCTGGCTGATCCGGTACGCGTCCTCCAGCGGCCTGGCCGAGCCCGTGGACATCAGGTGCAGATCGTCCTCCAGCCGCGGCCACGGCGTCGCCACCCCCTTGATCAGCTCGACCGCGACCACGGTGTTCATGGCCGACTCCACGGCCGTGCCGCAGACCTCACCGTGCCCCTGCAACCCGTGGCCGTCGCCGATCGAGAACATTCCGCCCTCGACGTTGACGCCCAGGTAGACGGTGACGCCCGCGCGCAGCTCCGGGGTGTCCATGTTGCCGCCGTGCGCGTCCGGGGTGATCGTCATGCGTGCCTCGTTCGCGGCGGGGGCCACGCCGACCGTGCCGTGCATCGGGTCGAGCGGCAGCGCCACGCTGAAGTCGCTGTTGCGGGCGTGGTAGACGGCCACGCCCGCGTCGAGGTCGATGTCGTAGCGCCAGACCCGCTCCTCCAGCGGCGGCTGCAGCGTGGCCGTGGTGTGGGTGCTGGTCAGCGCGCCGAAGTGGGGGAACGTCGTCGACACCGCCCAGTCCCTGGCCGGTGTGATCTTCACGAAGTGCAGGGCCAGCGTGTCGCCGGGCTCGGCGCCCTCGACGTGGAAGGGGCCCGTCACCGGGTTCAGGTAGGGGAACTCGCACACCTGCGACGGCAGGTCGTCCACCGTCCGCACGCGACCGCCGAAGCAGTCCTCGGTGTACAGCTCCAGGATCGTGCCCGGCCGTACCTTGCCGACGGCCGAGCGTCCCCCGAAGGTGTAGCTCAGGTCCTGCGGGGAGGGACGGTAGGAGACGACGTTCATTGGACCTCCGATGGGAGTACGGGCCGGCGGCCGCGGGCGTACGAGACGCCGAGGACGAGGAGGCCGACGGCCAGCCAGATGCCGCCGGCCCACTGGGCGTAGACGCTCTGGTTGAGGACGACGGCCACCAGGACGACGATGCCGACCACGGGCACGACCAGGTGCGCGAGCCAGTTGCGGCTGCGCCGCCTGACGACGTAGTGGACGACGACGGAGACGTGCAGCAGCAGGAACGCGGCCATGGCCCCGAAGTTGACCAGCGAGCTCAGCTCGCCGATGCCGGTCGGCCGGGTGCTCATGTAGACGCCGATGATCAGCGAGAGCGCGGCCACCACCAGGGTCGCGTTGACCGGCACCTTGTGCTTGGGATCCACCTTCGCGAGGAAGGAGGGGAGCTGGCGGTCGCGGCCCATCGCGAACAGCAGGCGCGAGGTGGCCGCCTGCGCGACCAGCGAGTTGGCGAACCCCCACGCGACGGCGGTGGCCACGGCGGTCAGCACCGACAACCAGTGCCCGCCGGCGAACTCCGCGGTGGTGTAGAACGCGCTGCCCGCCGGGTCGTCGTTGGCGATCAGAGCGTCGCGGCCGGGGGTGAGCAGCGCGGCGACCCAGGTCTGCGCCACGAACAGCACCGCGGCCAGCGCCAGCGCGGCCACCATGGAGCGGCCGAGCCGGCGGGCGTCCTCGCGGTTCTCCTCCGCCAGCGTGGAGATGCCGTCGAAGCCGAGGAACGACAGCACGGCCACCGACGCGGCGGCCAGGACCACGCTCCAGCTGAATCCGGCGGAGTCGAAGAACGGAGTCAACGCGCCGGTCTGCGCCTTGCCCTGGGCCAGCGCGACACCGCCCACCACCAGGAAGATCGCGAGCACCGCGAGCTCGGCCACCAGCATGATCCGGGTGATCCTGGCGGTCATCTGGATGCCGAAATAGTTCACGACCGTGTTGAGCGCGACGAAGGCCACCAGCCACAGCCAGACGGGCACCGCGGGCACGAACGAGTTCATGGCCACGCCGGCCACCAGGTAGAGCAGCGAGGGCACGAGCACGTAGTCGAGCAGGATCGCCCATCCGGCGATGAACCCGACAGGGGCGGCGATGCCCCGGCCCGCGTACGTGTAGACCGAGCCGGCCATGGGGAAGGCGCGGGCCATCTGCGCGTACGACAGTGCCGTGAACGCCATCGCCACCAGGCCGATGACGTACGCGAGCGCCACCATCCCGTGGGAGACGGCGAAGACGTGGCCGAAGATGCCGAACGGGGCGATCGGCACCATGAAGATCAAGCCATAGATCATCAGGTCGGCGAAGCCCAGGGAACGCTGGAGTTCCTGGCGGTAGCCGAACTGCTCCACTGTGCTCATGGACGGCTCCTAGCTGCGTGGGGGGCATTCGCACCCTAGGGCCAAAGCTTTCTACTGGAAAGGTTTCTCTAGAAAGAATCCCAGGCCGTCCGCCCTGCCCAGGTGCACGGGACGGCGTACCTGGCGGTCGAGCAGCTTGAGCGTGCCGCGGGCGCTGGTGATCTCGGTGCCGTCGGCGGCCGCGTCGAGCGCGGGCACGGCCAGCGACCCCGCCCGCGCCGCCAGCGCGGCCAGCATCGCCACGGCCTCGTAGCAGCCGTGGCCGTGGGCGTTCAGCATGGGGGCGTCCTCGCCGAACCGGGCCGCGTACCGCTCGGCGAAGTCGAGGCCGGCGTCGGTGGACAGGTCGCGGAAGTAGCCCATGGACGCGTACAGCTCGCCGGTGACGTCCCCGCCGACGCCCAGCAGGCCGTGCTCCTCCAGCGCTCCGCACAGCCGGGCCGCGCCGAGTCCGGAGGCCGCGTACGCCCGGTTGAACGCCATGAGGTCGCTGCCGATCAGCGTCAGCAGGATGGCGTCGGGCCGCGCGTCCGCCACCCGGTCGAGCCGGCTGACGGCCTCGCCGTAGGCGACGAAGCTCTCGCCCACCACGCTCGCGCCCCGGGCGCGCAGCCGCCTGCGGGCGCCGGCGTGCACCAGGCGCGGCCAGACGTAGTCGTTGCCCAGCAGGTACCAGCGGCGCGCCCGGCGCGTGCCGGCCAGCCACTCGATGCCCGGCGCGAGCTGCCTGCCCGGGGTCTCGCCGAGGAAGTAGACGCCCGGCGCGTGGCCGCCGCCCTCGTACGGTGGCGCGTACACGAACGGCACCCGCCCGGCGATCGCGGCCACGACCTCCACCCGCACGTCGCTCGCGTGGGCGCCCGCGAGGGCCTGCACCGTCTCCGAGCCCACCAGCCCGGCCACCTCGGCCGCCACCTGGCGGGCGGGCCTGCCGCCGTCGACGAGCACCAGCTCGACCGGCCTGCCCAGCACGCCGCCCCCGGCGTTGACCTCCTCGGCGGCCAGCACCGCGCAGTTGATCGCGCAGGGGCCCATCAGGCCGAGCACTCCCGACACGGGCACGACGAGGCCGATCCTGATCGACTCGGACGGCATGAGCCGCGCTTCCAACGGATCGACGGTCGCCGCCACGCCGACGAGTATCCTCCGTTCTAGCTCTCCGATGAAAGGACCTTTCTCCATGACCACCTCTGGGCTCGGGTCCTCACTCGCCTACCTCCTCAGCCGTGCGGAGCGCAGCGTCAACCGGGGGCTGGCCGCGGTGCTGGCCGGCGAGGACGTCACGGTCGAGCAGTGGCGCATCATGCGGGCGCTGGCCGACGGGCGGGGCGACTCGATGGGCGAGCTGGCGGAGGCGGTGCTGATGCCGCACCCTACGCTGACCAAGGCCATCGACCGGCTGATCGACCGGGCGCTCGTTTACCGCGGGCCCTCCAAGGGCGACCGGCGGCGGGTGGCGGTCTTCGTCTCGGACCGGGGCGCCGAGCTGCTGGCGCGGGTGGACGGGGCGGTGGCCGAGCATCACGGGCTGATCGCGGCGGCGTTCGGGCGGGAGCGCACGGAGCAGCTCATGCGCGACCTGGAGAGCCTGATGGAAGCCCTTGACTACGCGGAGCTCCGCGTCTGATCACCGGCCCCGGCGGGTCATGCGCGCGCCGCCGAGGTGGGCCGGCGTCCCCAGGTGCTTCGGGGATGGGGTGGGCGCGCGGTGGTGGCGCGCCCACCGTGGCTCAGCCGGTGGGACCGAGGTGTGGTTACGGGTAGAGGCCCCGGAGCTGGTGGGCCTCGACGACGCGGCCCACGCCGATGACGTGTGCCGCCTGCCGGAGCGTCAGGCCGCGTTCGGCCGCCACCGACTTCACCTCGGCGAAGGCCTCCAGCATGAGCTCGCGCAGCTTGATCTCGACCTGCTCGGCGCTCCACGAGTAGGCCTGCAGGTTCTGCACCCACTCGAGGTAGGACACGATCACCCCGCCCGCGTTGGCGAGGATGTCGGGCACCACCGTGGTGCCGTTCGCCGCCAGGATCTCGTCGGCCTCGGGCGTGGTGGGGCCGTTGGCGCCCTCCACGATCAGCCGGGCGCGGATCCGGGGCGCGTTGGCCTCGGTGATCGCGCCTTCGAGGGCCGCCGGGACGAGGATGTCCACGTCCAGCTCCAGCAGCTCGTCATGGGCCAGCGCGTCGGCCTCGCGGAAGCCGCGCACGCCCCCGGCCTCGGCCGCGTACGCGACCAGGGCGGGGAGGTCGAGGCCGCCGGGCGCGTAGACGGCGCCCGTGGCGTCGGAGACGGCCACCACCTTGCAACCCGCGTCGGCCAGGAACTGCGCGGCCGGCGCGCCCACCTTGCCGAAGCCCTGCACGGCCACGGTGCTGCCGGCGGGCGAGCGGCCGAACGCGGCCAGCGCCGCGATCTGCACGCCGCGCGAGGTGGCGGACATGCGTCCGTGCGAGCCGCCCAGCGTCTTCGGCTTGCCGGTGACGACGCCGGGCACCGGGAAGCCGGTGTGGACGCTGTAGGTGTCCATGATCCAGGCCATGGTCTGCGCGTCGGTGCCGACGTCCGGAGCCGGGATGTCCTGCTCAGGGCCGATCAGCGGCATGACCTCGTTGACGTAGCGGCGGGTCATGCGCTCCCGCTCGCGCTCGGTGAGCGTGGACGGATCCACGGCCACGCCGCCCTTGGCGCCGCCGTACGGGATGCCGACCAGTGCGCACTTCCACGTCATCCACATCGCGAGCGCGGTGACCTCGTGGATGTCGGTGTCCGGATGAAAACGGAGGCCGCCCTTGGCGGGTCCGCGCGAGACGTTGTGCTGGACGCGGAAGCCCTGCACGACGTCCAGGCGGCCGTTCTCGCGCCGGACCGGCACCGAGACGGTCAGCGACCGCCGGGGCGTGGCCAGCATCGTACGGAGCCCGTCGTCGAGTCCGAGCTGCTCGGCGGCCTGGTCGAGTTGGTGGAGTGCGGAGTCGAGGGCCTGACGGCCCGGGGTGATCAGGGCCGGCGTCTTTGACGGCACCATGATGCTCATGGAAGAGAATCCTCCTGCTATGACGCCCTTTTTAAGGGGGAAGCGCCTTTGCCTCCCGCTTTGGGCGTTGTTGTCGCGATCATCCTAAGGCGGAGGGTTTGAGCTTGCCTAGCAGTCGATGAAATCCATGCCCACGGTCGAGGTGCTGTGGACCGTGCCACTCTGGCAGGCTTGCGTCCGGTCAGTGTGCCGAATCGTGAATATCTCGGGGAGTGAGATGCCCGCACTCGTGATGGGGCCGATGCTGCGATATGTGGACACCGGCAGCGCCTCGATCTGGGTGGAGACCGCCGAACCCTGCACGGTCACCATCGAGGCGGACGGCAGGTCTTACCGGTCGCCTACCTTCACCGTGCACGGTCACCACTACGCGATCGTGGATCTCGTTAAGCTCTCCCAGGATATCGGGTCGTATTCGGTGAGGCTCGACGGGGAGCAGGTATGGCCTCTGGCGGGTCGCCCGCCGAGCCGGATCCGGCTGCTGCCCGCCGACGGGGTGCGCAAGCTGGCGTTCGGCTCGTGCCGCACCAGCGTCCCGCACGACGCCGCGTACGTCCTCACCCACGGCGACGACGTCCTGCGCGCGTACGGCGAGCACCTTCCGGCGGCCGACGACGAGGAGTGGCCCGACCTGCTGGTGCTCCTCGGCGACCAGGTCTACGCCGACAACCCCTCGCCCGCGATGCTCGAATACATCCGCTCCCGCAGGAGCACGGAGCCGCAGGGGGAGATCGCCGACTTCGAGGAGTACGCCGAGCTCTACCGCCTGGCCTGGACCGACGAGGAGATCCGCTGGCTGCTGTCCACGGTCCCGACCGCGATGATCTTCGACGACCACGACCTGCGCGACGACTGGAACACCTCGCAGCCCTGGCGCCAGCAGATGGCCGCCGTGCCGTGGTGGCAGCGCCGCGTCGTCGCGGGGCTGGGCGCGTACTGGATCTATCAGCACCTCGGCAACCTCTCGCCGGCCGAGCGCGCGGAGGACCCGCTGCTGCGCAAGCTGATGGACGGCGACGGCGGCGCGGCCCTGGACGAGTTCGCGGAGAAGGCCGACGCCGAGCCGAGCAGCAACCGCTGGAGCTACGCCCGCGACCTCGGCAACGCCCGCCTGATCATGGTGGACACCAGGTGCGCCCGGCAGCTCACGCCCGGCGACCGCCGCATGCTCGACCCGGGGGAGTGGGCCTGGCTGGAGGAGCAGGTCGCCGCCCCGGCCGAGCGGCTGATCATCGGCTCGTCGATCCCGTTCCTCCTTCCTGAGGGCGTCCACGGCGTGCAGAACTGGAACGAGGCCCTGTGCGACGGCAAGTGGGGCCCTCTCGCACGGCGGTGGTCGGAGAAGTTCCGGCAGGCCATCGACCTGGAGCACTGGGCGGCGTTCCGGCGTTCGTTCGAGGACCTGGCCGGGCTGCTGGTGCGGACCGGCAAGCCCGTGCTGATCCTCTCGGGCGACGTCCACTACTCCTACCTGGCCAAGGCCAGTGCCGGGCAGATCTTCCAGATCGTCTGCTCGCCGATCCGCAACCCGCTCAGCCGCCTGCTCCGCTGGGCCAACGTGTTCACCCAGTTCTCGATCGCCACGCTGGTCGGCGGCGTGCTGGCGCGGATGGCGGGCATCCCGAGGCCGCCGTTCAGATGGCGGGTCACGAAGGGGCCCTGGTTCCAGAACGCGGTGGCCACGTTAACCCTGCCCGACGAGGTCACCTGGTTCGAGTCCGTCGGCGATGCGGTCAGGCCGATCGACTCCGTACGCCTACGCTGAAGCGCATGCACAAGGATGATTACGCCGCCGCCGTGCCCTTCTACGACCTCTGGCACGAGGACGGGCACGTCCCGATGGTGCGGGAGCTTCTTCCCCTGCTGCTGAAGGAAGTGCGGCGGAGCGTGCTCGAGATCGGCGCGGGCACCGGCCTGATCACCGAACTGATCGCCAGGGAGACGCCGGCCGAGATCTACGCCCTGGAGCCGTCGCTGGGCATGCGTTCGGTCCTGATCTCCCGCCTGGCGTCCGACCCCTCGACGCTGCGGCGGGTGACCGTGCTGCCGTACGGGGCGCTCGACGTGGAGGTGGACGAACCGGTCGAGGCGGTCGTGATGATCTCCGTCCTGCAGAGCTTCGACGCGGAGGAGCGGGCCACGCTGTGGCAGGTGCTGACCAGGCAGCTGGAGCCTGGCGGGCGGCTGGTGTTCAACTGGCGCGAGCGGTCCGCGCCGGTGCCGGGTGATCTCGAGATCATGGGGTCGTACCAGGTCGGCAGGCACGCCTACGAGGTGGCCGGGCAGGTGCTGGAGGCCGAGGGGGAGAGCGTCACCACGCGCTTCGTCTACCGGATCAGGCAGCACGGCGTGGCGATCAGCGAGGACGAGGTGGTCCTCACCAACCACTGGCCCACCCGGGAGCGGCTGGTCTCGGAGCTGGAGACCGCGGGCTTCACCCCGGAGCCGGCTCCGGAGGGCATGGAGGTGTGGCGCCTCCCGTAGCCAAAAGAAAAGTGGAACCGCCCTCCGGCGTGCGGCCAACAACAGGGTGACCGCATGAGAGAGGACCGGCAGAGTGGTGGGTGTTCAGGATGTGCCTGAGACGCTGGATGACTCGACGCTGATCGGGCATTCGCTGGCCGACCCGGAGAGCTTCGCGGCGCTGTTCGACCGGCACGCCGACGAGATCCACAGGTACGCGGCCCGGCGCCTCGGGAGCGAGCTGGCCGACGACGTGACGGGGGAGGTGTTCCTCGTCGCCTTCCGCCGGCGGGCGCGTTACGACCGCTCGTGGCCCGATGCCAGGCCATGGTTATACGGCATCGCGACCAAGGTCGTCGCCCAGCATCGCAGGGCCGAACGGCGGCGCACCGCCGCCATGGCCAAGGTGAGCGTGGAGCGCCCCGGCACGTTCGACGACCGCAGCGCGGATCGGGTGACCGCCGAGCAGCTCCAGCCCAGGCTGGCCGGGGCGCTCACCCGGCTCAGCGCGGGCGAGCGCGACCTGCTGCTGCTCGTGGCCTGGGCGGATCTGACGTACGAGGACGCGGCGCTCGCGCTCGGCGTGCCGGTCGGCACCGTCAGGTCCAGGCTCCACAGGCTCCGCGTCAAGGTGCGCAGGGCTCTCGGCGGCATCGATCCCTTCGCAGCAGAGGAGCCCCAGCATGGATGAGGACGAGATCCGCACGTTCGCCGACGGCCGGCCCGCCGTGCCGCCGTACGGGGCCGAGGCCAGGGCCACAGCGCGGGAACGGCTGCTGGCGGAGGCGCGTGGCGGGGGCCGCTTTCGCCTGCCCAGGTTCGGCTGGCAGGCCGCGGCCGCGTTCGGCGTCACGGTCGCCCTGGTCGGCGGGGTGGCCGTGGCCATGACGAACCAGGGCCACAGAGGCACCGGCCCCGCCACCTCGGTGATCCAGTCGGCCGCCGTGTCGTCGTCCGACGAGCTGGCCCCCCGTCCCGGCCAGTTCATCCTGATCGAGTCCGACACCATGTACGGGGCGATGTCGGCCGCACAGGACGGTCAGACCACCCGCCACCTCTACCGGAACCACAGGAAGATCTGGCAGTCGGTGGACGGGAGCGCGAACGGCCTGCTGCTGATCGAGGGCCGCGAGCCCCAGCCCTGGCCGGGCGAGCGGCTGCCGGCGGACGCCAAGGACTGGGAGGGCTCCGACTGGCACACGCTGCCGTCCTGCCCGTCCCAGCTGGGCGAGCACCGCACCGACTACGCCTACCTGAGCACGCTGCCGACGGACGTCGCCGGGATGCGGGCACGCCTCTACCAGATGCCCGCCGCGGCGGGCGAAGCCAAGGGCGACGAGAGCGACCGGGCCGCCTTCGACCATCTGACCGACCTGGTCAGGGAGACGTACCTGCCGAAGGCCCAGCGCGACGCGCTCTTCGAGGCGGCCAAGTCGATCGCCGGCGTCCAAGTGGCCGAAGGGGTGGAGGACTCGGCGGGCCGCAAGGGGCTGGCGCTCGGGCGGGTCGACCCTCAGGGGATACTCAGGCAGGCCATCTTCGACCCGGTCACGCACGTGTTCATGGGGGAGCGGCAGACGGTCGTGGACGACCGGCTCGCCCGGGCTCCCAAGGGAAGCGTGCTGGCGCTGACCGCCCAGTACAACGCGTCGGTGGTGGACGTGCTGCCGCAGGCGACGCTGTCTGGCAATGCGGAGGCGGTGGCCTGCGCCCCGTCCAGCGCCGAGCCCGTCGCGAGCCCGGGGGCACCCGGCGACGGTGCCGTCTCGGAGCCGGTGCCGACCATGACGGTCACGCTGGAGGCGACGAGCGACCCGGCCGCGGGGGAGCCGGTGCCGACGATCAGCCTGGAGCCGTCGGGCACGCCGGCGAAGCCGGAGCCGACGGAGAGCGTGGAGCCCTCGCAGGTGCCGGCGCCGACGTCGGTGACAGCGAAGGCGTCCCCGGCCGGCAAATGACCACCTGGTCGGGCGACCGGGCGCCGTAGCGGCGCCCGGCCCCGTGCACCGGAGGAGCGTCTCCCTGGACAGGGCCCGGCCACGTGCGGTGGTTGGGCCCTGCCGTGCTCTGCCGTAAAGGATCTCGAAAGCGCGGTCAGGCGGTGTCGAGCTCGTAGAGCGCGTCGGCGAGCTGGTTGACGGCCCAGACCAGGTCCTCCTCGGAGACCACGATGGGCGGGGCGAGGCGGATCGTGGAGCCGTGGGTGTCCTTGGCGAGGACGCTCCGCGCCATCAGCGCCTTCGACACCTCGCGCCCGGTCGCGAGCTCCGGGTCGATGTCCACGCCGGCCCACAGCCCGCGCCCGCGCACCTCCACGACCCCCTTGCCGATCAGCTCGCGCAGCCGGGCGTGCAGCACCTCGCCGAGCTTGGCGGCCCGGGCCTGGAACTCGCCGGTGTTCAGCAGCTCGATGACCGCGATGCCCACCGCGCACGCCAGCGGGTTGCCGCCGAACGTGGACCCGTGCTGGCCGGGCTGGATGATCCCGAGCACGTCCCGGTTCGCGGCGATGGCCGAGACCGGTACGACGCCGCCGCCGAGCGCCTTGCCCAGGACGTAGATGTCGGGCACGACCCCTTCGTAGTCGCACGCGAACGTCTGCCCGGTGCGCCCCAGCCCCGACTGCACCTCGTCGGCGATCATCAGGATCCCCTGCGCGGAGCAGAGCTCCCGGATCTCGCTCAGGTACCCGTCCGGCGGCACGAGCACCCCGGCCTCGCCCTGGATGGGCTCGACCAGCACCGCGACCGTGTTCGGGTCGACCGCCCGCCTGATCGCCTCGGTGGAGCCGTACGGCACGAGCCGGAAGCCCGGCGTGTAAGGCCCGAAGTTGTCGTGTGCCTCCGGGTCGGTGGAGAAGCTCACGATCGTGGTGGTGCGGCCGTGGAAGTTGCCTTCCATCACGATGATGTTCGCCTGGTCGGGCTCGACGCCCTTGACCTCGTAGCCCCATTTGCGGGCCACCTTGATGGCGGTCTCGACGGCCTCGGCGCCGGTGTTCATGGGCAGGACGAGGTCCTTGCCCGTGAGATCGCCGAGCCCGGCGCAGAACTGCGCGAACTGGTCGTGGTAGAACGCGCGGCTGGTCAGGGTCAGGTTGTCGAGCTGGTTGCGGGCGGCCTCGATGATCTTCGGATGGCCGTGGCCGAAGTTGAGCGAGGAATAGCCGGACAGGCAGTCCAGATATCGCTTGCCCTCCACGTCGGTGACCCAGGCGCCGTGCGCCTCGTGGATCACGACGGGAAGCGGATGGTAGTTGTGCGCGCTGCGGCGCTCGCTCATCTCGATGAGCTCTGCGCTGGTGGTCATGGTCAGTTCTCCCCCCTGATCTCCAGTGTGCAGCACTTGGGTCCGCCGCCTGCCTTACGCAGCTCCGACAGGTCGACGGGGATGACCTCGTAACCCCGCCGCTTGAGCTCCAGCTGGAGGTTCGACGCCTCGGCGTTGATGATGACGTTCCTGCCGTCGCTGACCGCGTTCAAACCGAGCACCTCGGCGTCCTCGGCGGTCGCGATCACCGCGTCGGGGAACAGCTTGCGCAGCACCCTCCTGCTGCCCTCGGAGAACGCCTCCGGGTAGTACGCGACGTTGCGCCCGTCGAGCGGGAACAGCGCCGTGTCCAGGTGGTAGAAGCGCGGGTCGACCAGCGTCAGGGAGATCACCGGGCGGCCCAGGAACTCCTGCGCCTCCTGGTGCGCCACCACGTCCGTGCGGAAGCCCGTGCCGGCCAGGATGACGTCGTCGAGCGTGAGGAAGTCGCCCTCGCCCTCGTTGACGTGCGCCGGCTCGCGCGCCGGGTAGCCGCGCTCGGTGAACCACCGCAGGTAGGCGGGGCCCTCGGGGCCGCGCTCGGCGTGGGCGAACCGGGCGCCGTAGACGTGGCCGTCCACGACCAGCGCGCCGTTGGCGGCGAAGACCATGTCGGGCAGCCCCTCGATCGGGTCGATCAGGCTGACCTGGTGTCCGAGCTCCTCGTACGCCGCCTTCAGGCCCTCCCACTGCCGGACCGCCCGGTCGCGGTCCGCGCCGGCCTCGGGATCCATCCACGGGTTGATCGCGTACTCGACCGTGAAGTAGTCCGGACGGCACATCAGGAAGTGTTTGGGCATGCAGGTCTCCGTCGACGTTTGTGGGTGGATGTCCTTTTCGAAGGGACGGAGACAGCCTAAGAATGCATGTTTATGCAGGCCAAGTGTTTGGCATTGCGTGTTCGCGCAGGTCTGTTGCGTCTTTCAGACCTGAGCCTGCGATCCGTTGCGCGGCTCCGGCACGGCGGTGCCGGGAGGTGCGTCCACGAGCCGCGAGAGCACGATGGAGCTCTTGGTCCGCACCACGAACGACTGCGCCGCGATGCGCTCGATCACCCGCTCCACGTGGCGCACGTCGGTGGCCCTGATGTGCAGCAGCGCGTCCGCCTCGCCCGTGATCGTGGCCGCCCCCACCACCTCGGGGAACTTCGCCACGGCCAGCGCGATGTCCGACGGCTTCGTCTTGCCCTGGCAGAACAGCTCCACGTACGCCTCGGTCGTCCACCCGAGCGCCTGCGGCGCCACCCTCGCGCTGAACCCCGTGATAGCCCCCGTCTCGCGCAACCGGTCCACCCGGCGCTTGACCGCCGACGCGCTCAGCCCCACATGGTGTCCGATGTCCGCGAAGGTCGCGCGGGCGTCCTCGACGAGCGCCGCGATGATGTCACGATCGAGCCGGTCCAGTTCCACGCGCTCTGTATACAGCCTGGCCAGGCTGGCGCGCGACGAGCGGCACGCGGGAGACTAAGCGGGCAAACAGTCATCGGAGGGTTCCGCCAGAATGAGCACCGCAAGCTTCCCCGAGGGTTTCGTGTGGGGAGTCTCTACCTCGGCCTTTCAGATCGAGGGGGCCACTTCCGCCGACGGTCGCGGGCCGTCCATCTGGGACGTCTTTTCCGCCGACCGCGCCGAGGCCTGCGACCATTACCACCGCTATCCCGAAGACGTGCGGTTGATGAAAGACCTGGGAATGGCCGCCTACCGATTCTCGGTGAGCTGGCCGCGGGTTTGCCCCGACGGCTCGGGCAAGGTGAACGAGGCCGGGCTCGACTTTTACGACCGGCTGGTCGACGCGCTTCTCGCGGCCGGCATCACGCCTTATGCGACCCTTTATCACTGGGATCTGCCGCAGGCGATTGAGGAGCTCGGCGGCTGGCCGTCCCGCGACACCGCCCGCCGTTTCGCGGACTACGCCGCCGCCGTGCACGGCCGGCTCGGTGACCGGGTCGACACCTGGTTCACGCTGAACGAGCCCTGGGTGGCGGCTTTCCTGGGATACGGCGACGGGAGCCACGCGCCGGGCCGCAAGTCGGCCGCCGAGGCGTTCAGGAGCGCCCACCACATGATGCTCGCGCACGGGCTGGCCGCACAGGCCCTGCGCTCCGGCGGGGCGGCCCGGGTCGGGACGGTGCTCAACATCTCGCCCGTCCTGACGCCCGCCCAGGTCAGCGACTTCGACAGGCCGCTGTCGGAGGAGGACGCCGAGGCCGTGGCCAGGATCGACGCCCTGGCCAACCGGCAGTTCCTGGAGCCGATGCTGCGCGGCTCGTACCCCGCCGAGCTCCTGCCCGTCATCGAGCGCAACGGCGGCCTCGGCCACGTCCACGACGGCGACCTCGACATCATCGCGCAGCCCCTCGACCTGCTCGGCGTCAATTACTACTCGCCCTCGGTGGTGCAGGCGCAGCCCAGCGAGCCCGCCGCCCCGGCCTTTCCGGGAAGCGAGGGCGTGCTGTTCTGCACGATTCCCACGGCGGTCACCGCGATGGGCTGGCCGATCGTGCCCAATTGCCTTTCGCTGGTGCTCCGTCGCCTTTCCACGGAATATCCGGAGCTCGACCTGATGGTCACCGAGAACGGCGCCGACTTCGTCGACGTGGTGACCGGCGACGGCATTCACGACGTCGAGCGCATCAGTTTCATCGAGGAGCATCTGCGGGCCCTGCTGTCGGCCGTCGCGGACGGCGCCCGCGTTCGCGGATATCTCGTCTGGACCCTGCTCGACAACCTGGAATGGACCGAGGGCTACCAGCGGAAGTTCGGCCTCGTGCACGTCGATTTCGCCACCCAGAAACGGCGGCCGAAGGACAGCGCGCTGTGGTACCGCGACGTCATCCGGCGCAACGGCCTGGTCGAGACCCGGCCCAAGCGGCCCACGCTGGAAACCGTCGCCGCCCGCACCGGCGTCTCCCGCGCCACCGTCTCGCGGGTGGTCAACGGCGAGGCGTCGGTGAGCCCCGAGGTCCGCACGGCGGTGATGCGGGCCGTCAAGGAGCTCGGCTACGTGCCCAACGCCGCCGCCCGCAGCCTGGTCACGCGGCGGACCAACGCGATCGCCCTCGTCCTTTCCGTCCCCAGGCAGGGCGACGCGCTGACGGCCGCCGTCGTCCAGTACGCCACCAGCATGCTGGAGGGCGCGGGCAAGCAGATCACGCTCATGCTGGCCGACACGGCCGAGAGCCATCGGCGCATCGTCCAGCAGGCGGAGGCCCGGCTGGTGGACGGCGTCGTGCTGCTGCCGCCCGACCGGGGCGACACGCTGGCCGAGCGGATCTCGCGTACGGACGTGCCCATCGTGCTCCTCGGCAAGCCGGCCGTCGCCTCGCTGGTGCCGTACGTGGACGTGGACAACGTCGGTGGCGCGGCCGCCGCCACCGAGCACCTCCTCGCGCGGGGGCGCCGCCGCATCGGCATGATCTGCGGTCCGATGGACCTGGTCGCCGTCCAGGACCGCCTGGCCGGGCACCGGGCGGCGCTGCAGCGGGCGGGCGCGCAGCCGCTGCTGGCCCTGGCCGACCTCACCCGAGCCTCGGGCGCGGCGGCGGCCCGGCAACTGCTCGGCGACGAGCCGGCGCTGGACGCCGTGTTCGCCGCCACCGACCAGCTCGCCATCGGGGCGCTGCAGGCCGCGCGGGAGCTGGGCCGGCGGGTGCCCGAGGACCTGGCGATCGTGGGCTTCGACGACGTCGACGCCGCCTCGGCCACCACGCCCGGGCTGACCACCGTGCGGGTTCCGCTGGCGGAGCAGGCGCTGGCCGTCGCGCGGCTGCTGCTGTCGCGGCTGGAGGGCCGCCACACCACCTCCGTCGTGGTGCCGACCCGGCTCGTGGTCAGGGAGTCCAGCTGAGCCTCGCACCCGGCCTCAGGAGCGGGTACGGCGGTGGAGGACGATGCGTTCGGCCCAGCTGGCCGCCTCCGGGTCCCGCAGGCCCTCCACCACGCCACCCAGATACGCCGTGGCCAGGCTGTCGAAACCGCTGTCCAACCGGCGCAGCCGGCCGGCCCTGCGCCGGTCCACCGCCTGCAGGTATTGGGCGATGCTCTCGGCGTACCCGGCGTCGTGCTGGTAGGCGGCCTGGGCGGCGGCGCAGGCGCGGGCCTCGACGTCACGCTTGGCCCGCAGCTCCCGTAACCGCTGGTCGTTGGGGTTGTGCATGCGCCGCCCCAGGTCGGCGGCGATCAGGGCGGTGGCGATCAGGAGGGCCAGGAGCAGGATCATGGTGGGCACCTGGCTGACCCCCTCCGAGGTGGGCCCGATGTCCTGGCCGTCCACGACCAGCGGCTTGACCAGGGCGTCCCGGCGCAGGACGGCCACGGCGACGATGAGGCCGAGCCAGACGAGCGCCACCCCGGCCAGCAGCCACCGCCCCTTGGCCGGGCTGCCGTGCTCCTGCCACGACCGGAACGCGCGACCGTACATGTGCGGCGCCACCAGCATGATCAGGGCGGCGCCGGCCGCGAGCAGCGCGGTCATCGCCACGCTGTCGCCCCAGTTGAGGATGACCTGGTAGAGGATGGGCACCTCGACGATCAGCAGGAGCAGCAGGAGCAGCGCGGCGGGCAGCCAGCGGCGGACGACCGGCCAACGGCTGCCCGAGATCGCGATGGAGCTCGGCCGCCCGTCGCCCGGCCGCCGGCTCGGCTGCTCCAGCTCGGCGACGTGGCGCTGGCTGTCGTCCAGCGCCTTGCGCGCCTCCCCGAACGCCCGCCGCGACTCGGCGAGCCTGATCTTCTGCGACTCGAACTCGGCGCGGGCCCGCTGGATCTCCTGCTCGGTACGGTCCTCGATCTCGGCCAGCTCGGCCAGCCGCTCGTCCTCCAGCTCGTGGAAACGCGGCACGCTGCCGGTCTGGAGCGTGAGCGTGTCGATCTGGCCGTCGGCCGCGTGCCCCCGGCCGAGCTCGCGCTCCTCGTGGCGGCGCCGCGCCCAGTCGGGCAGGTGGTAGAGGTCGCCGTCGTACGCCACGGCAGGCGTGATGCGGGTGACCTGGCCAGGCTCGGCGTCGTCGTCCTGCTTCCGGCGAATGAAGCGCATCAGGCCTCCTACCGCAGGGTCCTGCTTTCGATTGTGCGTCAGCGGGCGGAGGGAGGGGACGGATGTCAAAATGGCGGCGTGAGCGAATTGCCGGTGATCGACGTCTCGCCCCTGCTCGCCAACCCCACCGACTCCAGCGACCCCAGCAATCCCGCCGACCGCAGCGCCGCCCCCACCACCGCCGACCCCGCCGCCATCACCGGCTCCGCGGCCACCGGTCCTGCGGGCATCGACCCGGTGGCCACCGGTCCGGCGGCCACCGGCCCGACTGCCACCGGCCCTGGGGGCACCGGCCCGGCCGTCACCGGTCCTGCGGATGCCGCCGCTGACCGTGCCAAGCGTGCTGTGGCGGAGGCGATCGGTGAGGCGTGCCGGGACAGCGGCTTCTTCTACGTCTCCGGCCACGGCGTGCCGCCGGAGCTGACGCGCCGGCTCGACGCCGCGAGCAGGCGCTTCTTCGCCCTGCCCGAAGAGGTGAAGGCCGAGATCTCCATGGAACGGGGAGGCAAGGCCTGGCGCGGCTTCTTCCCGGTCGGAGGCGAGCTGACCTCGGGGCGCCCCGACCTGAAGGAGGGCATCTACTTCGGCGCCGAGGAGCCGCCGGTCCCGGTGCCGTTGCACGGCCCGAACCTGTTCCCCGCTCAGGTGCCCGAGCTCCGCGACGCCGTGCTCGACTATCTCGGCACGATGACCAGGCTCGCCCAGGCCGTCATGTCGGGGATCGCTCTGAGTCTCGGCCTGGACGAGGACTACTTCCGTTCCGGCTACACGGCCGAGCCGACCGTGCTTTTCCGGATATTTCATTATCCGCCCGCGCCGCCGGACGACCCCGACACCTGGGGCGTCGGCGAGCACACCGACTACGGCCTGCTGACCCTCCTCCTCCAGGACGCCAACGGCGGCCTCCAGGTACGCACCCCGCGCGGCTGGATCGAGGCCCCGCCCCTGGAGAACACCTTCGTCTGCAACATCGGCGACATGCTCGACAAGCTCACCGGCGGCCACTACCGCTCGACCCCGCACCGGGTGCGCAACCGCAGCGGCAACGAGCGCCTGAGCTTCCCGTTCTTCTTCGACCCCGGCTGGGACAGCGAGGTACCGCCGCTGCCGTACGCCCCTGGCCATCGCTGGGACGGCCAGGTCGACTTCACGGGCACCTACGGCGAGTACCTGCTGTCCAAGGTCTCCAAGGTCTTCCCGAGCCTTTTCGAGACCCTCTGAGCGCCTCAGCCGGCCGAGCCCTCAGCCGGCCGAGCCCTCAGCTGGTCGCGAAGGTGAACCAGTTGACGTTGACGAAGTCGGCGGGCTGACCGCTGCTGAAGGTCAGATAGACGGTGTGCGTTCCGGTCACCCCCGAGATGTTGGCGGGCACCGTACGCCAACTCTGCCACCCGCCCGTGTTGGCGACGGCGAAGTCACCGATGGGAGCGGCGGTGGGGCTGTCCAGCCGGACCTGCACCAGCCCGCTCACCCCGGCCGAGGCCCCGGACGCCACCCTGGCCCTGAATTGGCGGGCGGCCTCCGTCCCGAAGTTCACGCCGTCGAAGCGGAGCCAGTCGCCGTTGGCGATCGCCCCGACGTTCTGGCCGCCGCCGGTGTCCGTGGTGGTTTCGACGATGGTGCCCGACTGCGCCTGGTACTGCTCGGCCTGGATCGTCGAACGCGCGTCCACGCTCCCGGGCGGGTTGGTCGGAGGGGTGCCGCTGCCGCTCTGCCACACCGCCACGTAGTCGACCAGCATCGGCCGCCCCGGCACGGTCGCCGCCGTGGGCGTCTGGCCGCCGAGCGCGTTGGGGAACGCCCCGCCCATCGCCACGTTGAGCAGCAGGAAGTAGCCCGCGTGCCCCGTCATGTTCGACCAGGTCGCCGCGTCGAACTGCGACTGGCTCACGCTGTGGAACTGCTGCCCGTCCACGTACCACCGCAGCTGGTTGGGGCTCACGCTGCGGTCCCACTCGAAGCGGTAGGTGTGGAAGGCCGCCTGGCACGTCGAGCTGGGGCAGGCGCGGTTGGCGCCGAGGCCGGTGGTCTCCTGACACGGCCCGCCCGGGTTGACGCCGCAGTGGAGCACGCCCCAGACCGCGTTGATGCCGTTGACGTTCTCCATGATGTCGAACTCGCCGATCCCCGGCCAGTTCCAGTAGTTGCCCCGGTACGGCGCCCCGAGCGCCCAGAACGCCGGCCAGTAGCCCAGCGCGGCGTCGCCGGTCACGTTCGGCATCTGGATGCGTCCCTCGATGCGCAGGATCCGGCCGTCGGCGGGCTTGAAGTCGGCCCGCCTGGTCTCGATGCGCGCCGAGGTCCACTCGCCCGAGCCGCTGCGCTGCGGCGTGATGCGGAGGTTGCCCCCGCCGTCGAGGCTGAGGTTGGAGGTGCTGGAGGTGTAGTTCTGGATCTCGCCGGTGCCCCAGTTGGCCGGGCCGCCGGGGTAGGAGTGCCCCGTGTCGACGATCCAGTTGGCCGAGGAGGGCAGCGTGTTGGCGGCGCCGTCGAAGTCGTCCGACCAGACCAGTGACCAGCCGGACGGGGTGGGCGGGACGGCGGCCGAGGCGCCGACGGCCACGTTGACGAGCAGGCCGCTGAGCGCCGCGAGCGCCACGGCCACCGCCGCCAGTCGGCGCCGGTGCCGGATGGCTGTTGTCATCGTTGCTCCATGGGGGGTGGGGGCGTTGAGAGAGAGCGCTCTCTGAGCCGATGTCAACACAGCCTTTACCTACTGTCAACGCTGAGAACTCGTGAGGAGCGCGCTCTCCTAGAGAAGATCCACCGTGCTCGCGCCGGACGCCTCGAAGGCCTCCCTCCAGAAGCCTTCGAGCAGCGGGAACCGGTCGGGGCTCGACGTCTTCTCCCGCAGGAAGCCGTGCACGACCACCGCGTATCCGGCCAGGTCGGGCAGCAGCCGGGCGTCCCGCAGTTCCTTGATCTTCTGCTTGCGGGCGCCCTCGCTCAGGTCCAGCTTGTTGATGTTCAGGTCGCCCCGGTTGTTGATCAGATCGCTGAACACGATGAGCCGGTGCGGCTTGTCCGGCTGCCGTCGCGCGCCGAGCTGTTTGACCACGTACCGCAGGGCTCCCAGCACGTCCGACCCCTCGCCCTCCGCCGGGCAGTCGAACAGCTTCACCGCCCTCGGCACCACCTCCGTGATCCGGTGCGCCCTGACGCGGTCCTCGACCACGGGGTTGTCGTTGGGGTTCTCGGCCTGGGTGGCGGCGATGGACACCGGGTCCTGGCGGCAGGCGCTGCTCTCCGAGCTGCCCGTGACGGCCGCGAACCCGATCCAGTCGCAGCCCTGGGCGAAGGCGGGCAGCTTGGAGGTGACGTCGTTCCTGGAGGTGGCGGGGTCGGCGTAGCTGGTCGAGTCCACGATCACGCCGCAGACCGCCTTGGCCTCGGTCCCGCACGCCGCGACGGTGGCGGCGACCAGGAGAAGCGCCGCCAGCACCGCCCCGCCGGCCCGGCGTAAGGCCGGCCCGGGCGTAGCCTGCGCGCCAACGCCGCCGGGCTGCGAGCCACGCGCCTGGGCCCCGTCGTCGCCGTCACGCTCCTCGGCCCTCACACGCCCTCCTCTCTACGCTCCTCGGCCCTCACGCGCCCTCCTGTCCACGCTCCTCAGCCCTCACCCGCCTCCTGTCCACGCTCCGAAGCGCGATCGTCCTCGGCATCCCGCGCGTCGCGGTCCTCCGGGACACCGGGATCGTCCGGGACGCCGGGATCGTCCGGGACGCCGGGATCGTCCGGGACGCCGGGATCGTTCGGGACGCCGGGATCGTCCGGGACACCGGGATCGTTGGGCGGCGGCGGGGAGAGCTGGCGGCGCGTCCCTCCCGGCAGCTCCCGGGGCATCACCTCGGCGTGCCACACCTCGATGCGGTCCTCGACCTCCCGCAGGATCCGCGCGATCTCCTCCCGCCCGGAGATCGCCGTGGCGGTCTCACCCGTGGCGCCCATCGCGATGACCTCGCCCTTCCACAAGGACGGGATCTCCTCCCTGCGCGGATGGGCCCGCAGCACCCCGCCCTTGTACGCGGCGATGAGCTGCTCGGCCCTGGCGTGCACCGCCTCCACCTCGTGGTCGCGCTCGATCAGCGCGCTCTCCCACTCCTGGGTGAGGTGCTCGATGCGGGCCCTGGTCTGCTGCACGCCGGCGTTCGCCTCCTCCACCACGGCCCGCCGCCGCGCCTCCGCCCGCCGCGCTCTCGCCTCCGCGATCGAGATGAACGCGTCCGGCGCCTCCTCGCCATCCTCGCCAGGGACGTGACCGTTGGCGGTGGCCGGCTCCGGACGCGTGTCACTCCTGGCCAGCTCCCGCAGGATCACCTCGCGCGCCCCCAGCGCCCGCTCCAGGATCGCGGTACGGGTGGCCGCCAGCCGCCGATCGACCTCGGTGACCTGCTCGCGGGCCAGGGCCCGGATCTCGGTGACGTAGGCGGGCTGGAACTCCGGATCGGTGAACTCGCCCAAAGGATGCTCCCGGGCGTCCCGCATCCCCCGCCGACGCGCTTCCTCCCGCTCGGCCGGCGGATCGCCCCGCTTGAACAGCCGCGACAAGAACGCCATGCGCGTCTCCTGGCTCCAGCCGGATCCGTGTCCCTGCCCCCAGGCTAAACGGCCACTTTCCGGAATGGCGGCAATGTCACCGTCCGCGCATCGCTCATGGCCTGCGACGGATGAGCTTCATAACTCATAGTAAAAGTCACCCCAGCCGCAGTCGTGGACGGCGAGGTCGTGCGGGAAAGCCCGACGATGAAGCTCTCGCGGGGCCCGGATAGTCGCGCATCGGCGGCCAAACAGTTACTGAGCATCGTCGGAACTGACACTTGCCCATGCCGATACGTAGTCCTACGGTCACGGTGAGAAGCCATTCTGGGAGACGGGAGGCCCCGGCGTGGGCAAGCACGAAGGTGACAAGAAGAAGGACAAGCCCTTCAAACCGGAGCCGGTCAAGCCTCAGCAAGGTGACACAAACCCGAGTGGCGGCCAGCACGGCGGTAATAAGAAGTGACACCGCTGAACGTTGGGCAGCGGATCGAGCAGATGATCGCGGAAATTCCGCCAGCCGCTCAACGTAGTGAACGAATCTTCGATGCGATGCGGGCTGTGCCCCGCCATCCCTTCATCCCCGTGTACGCGCAAGCCCTTCTCGGCGCCGCAGAGGTCGAGCAGATCATCGACCGTGGCGCCGACCCGGAGACGTGGTGGAACGCCGTCTACAGCGACTCCGTCATCGTCACCCAGGTCAGCGACGGGGCAGGCGAGATCATGCCAGGCTCGCACGACCCCACCTCCTCGGCATCCGCGCCCAGCACGGTCGCCGACCTGCTGGGATGGCTGGATCCGGAGCCAGGACAGAGAGTGCTGGAGATCGGCACCGGCACCGGCTGGACCGCCGCGCTGCTGTCGCATCTCGTCGGTGAGCACGGGTCGGTGACCTCGATCGAGGTGGACGAGGCGGTCGCCGAGCAGGCGGCCAAGAACGTGGCCGCGGCCGGAGCCCAGCCACACATGATCATTGGTGACGGCGCGAAGGGCTGCGCAGGCCGGGCGCCGTTCGACCGAGTTCACGTCACGTGTGGCATCCGCACGGTGCCCTATACCTGGGTCGAGCAGACCAGGCCGGGCGGCGTGATCGTGCTGCCGTACTGTCCAGGACTCGGAAACGGACACGGGCTGCGGCTCACCGTGATGCCGGACGGCATCGCCCATGGCCGGTTCCTCGGTTTCGCGGCGTACATGATGATGCGCTCCCAGCGCCCGCCCGATGCCATCCCGGACGACGGCAACGGCCGGGATCTCACCACCCGGATCGACCCGCGTACGATCGCTTACGCTCCCGCAGGTGCGTTGCTTGCGATGGCCGCCCTCACGGGCTTGCAGGTCACCTTCAAGGGGGAGGGCGACCAGCTCTTCCTATGGGTGATGGACCAGAGCGATCCTGGCGTGTGGACGCTGATCACCTACGCGCCCGGTCATAAAGAACATGAGGTCTACCAGCTCGGCGACCGTCCCCTGTGGGACGAGGTCACAGACGCCTACTTCCGCTGGGTGAGCTGGGGAGAGCCAGGTCGCGACAGATTCGGCATGACCGTCGCACCCGATGGGCAACGGATCTGGCTCGATGCCCCAGGGCACGCGCTTCAGTGTCCATTGCCACGCGAAAGCTAGGTTGCCCGAATCGGGCGCTGAGGTCGAGATCCATCGGTGTTGTGGGCAGCGCGAGGAAAGGATGATGCGCTCGCTGGGCAGCCCGGGAATCAATATCCGCGGCAGATCCGCCAGGCTGAGGCTTGACTACCGCAGCACACGCCGCCGCATGCCGGATTTGGCCGGCGGTTCTGGCCCGATCGAGGAGTGGGGCGGTGTCCTACGGCAGGTCGTCGGGTTGCCGTTCAGCGGTGTCGCGTCCTGGCCGACGGGTTACGACTTGAACGCCAGCGCCTGCTGCCGGTGTGGGCCGACGGCGTTACGCGGGCAGGCTGGTGGCCTGGGCCAGGGAGAAGCTCCAACTCAGGCTGGAGATCGTCAAGCGCAGCGACGAAACTGCTGGGTTCGTCATCTTCCCCGTACGCGGGTGGTGGAGCGGACGCCGTCGTGGATCTGTCAGCGTCGGTGCTGCGTCCGCGATTACGAACGCTTGTCCGAGCATCACGAAGCCATGGTGCTCGGGGCGATGATCATTGTCATGGGACGGCGATCCACACGACGTAGATCGTCTTAACGATGGTGGTTACAGCCGCTCAGCCCGCCGCCACCACCTCGATCTCCACCAACCAGTCACTCGCGAGGGTCTGTGCCACGATCGCCGTCGTGGGCACCCGCCGTCCACCCAAGGCAGCCACCCTGGCCTTCGCATTCGCCTCAGCGTAGGAAGGATCACGCAGGTAACTCGTGAGCCTCACGATGTTGTCCACACTCATCCCTGCCTCGGCGAGAATCACCCGAAGATTCGCCCAGATGAGCTCGAGCTGTTCTTCGAGCTTCGTGCCGGGGACGCCATCGGAATCCAGCCCCATCGTTCCCGCGATGAACAGAAAGCGAGACGGACTCCGCACCTCGATCGCGTGTACGAAGTCATCGGTGGCGGCGTAGACACCCTCAGTCGGGTTGTGAACGATCATTTCCATGATCGCCATCCTGCTCCCCTGCAGAGCTCACCCCAAGAGCCAATCTGACGCGATTGGTCCTCGTCGCAAGACGAGATCTCGCCCGGCCACCAAGATCAAGCGGGCTGCTCCCGATGGGTAAGCACACCTGCGAGCAGTTTGTCCACGGGCGCTGAGACCGGTGTGCGCCGGAACCCGCACGGGCCTGCGGCTTAAGGGACGCTCAGGCGCTTAGAGCGCCTTTCCTGCTCGGCATTCTCCCGCTCCCCAAAGGGAGCAATCCCCTGCCTTCGAGCTGATGGGGCGGCAGCCTACGGCAGGTCGTCGGTTTGCCGTTCAGCGGTGTCGCGTCCTGGCCGACGGGTGGCCGGAGGCGGGTCGGTCTGGGTGGGCGTCAGTCGGCCCATCGCCTCGTCGGTCAAGGGGCGGGTTGCGCGATGGTGCCGCAGGCGCGGGGTTTGCGCCGGAAGGCGCCTCCATGGGGACGCCTGAGCCCCGAGCGCGAAGTGCTCCCTCGGGAAGCCCTTCGTGCTCGGGGCGGGCGTCAGCAGGCCCACGTGGTGATTGGGCAACGGGCGGGTGGCCCTTGGCCCACCTAGCCCTTGTCGGCCTCGCCGGTGGCCTGTTCGAGCTGGTCCTCGGGGGAGGCCTCGAGATCCTGCTCGGCGTCGGCGCCCGCCTGGGCGGAGGCCTTGTCGAGGCGCACCCAGCTTGTCACGCTCTCCACCGCGAACAGCACGAAGAGGTACGCCGTCAGCACCGCCAGCACGGGCGTCAGGATGCCGAGCGCGGCGCCCAGGCCGATGACCAGCAGGCGCAGCTCCCAGCCCAGACCCGCGTGGAACACCCAGGCGGGCGGCCAGATGCTCTGCCGGGTCCGGTAGACGGTGTCGTACGTGTGGTAGCCCACGACGTAGACGAGCACGAACAGCAGCCACTTGGGCGCGCCCGCGGCCAGGCCGATGCCGATCATGGCGAGGAACTCGGCGCCGCGCAGCAGCGGCGGGGTGAGCCAGTCGAAGCGGCCCAGGTGGTCGCGCGGCGTGGTCGGCAGCACGAGCAGCAGCGTGGTCGCGACGGGCAGGAGCAGGATGGGGCCGCCCTGGTCGAGCAGGCCGGTGACCAGGAAGGCGACCACGACCAGGAGCGCCACGAGCGTGGCGGGCACGGGCGCCAGGCCCTTGCCGAGCTTGCCGGCGAGGGCGTGGGCGAGCGGGCCGTCGTCACGGTAGGCGAGCAGGCGGGCGGTCTGGATGCGACGGCGTTCCTCGTCGGGGTCCGGCGTGGGGGTGGCCATGGCCTGCGGTTGGGTGATCATACGAGCGACCTCATGAGGCGTCCGGTGAGCGTGTAGGCGGCGGCGACGGAGCCCCAGATCACCAGGGTGATGAAGGTGATCCGGGCGTCGAAGAGGGCGGCGGTGATCGCGATGGCCGCGAACCGCTCGCCGATGGGGAAGACGATCATCTTGCGGGCCCAGTGGACGGCGCGGAACTTGCCGGCCTTGGTCCACATCTTGAGCACGCCACGCAGACCCTGGCTGCGCTCGACCTTGCGGCGCGTGAGGGCCTGACGCAGGGGACGGTCGTCGGGTGCGTCCAGTGCCAGCGTGGGCAGCGGGGACGGGGGCTTGCGGCGGTTGGAGATGCCGAAGGAGAAGTCGAGCAGGTGGCGTACGGACTGCAGGCCGATCGCGGCCAGCGCCAGGATCCAGATGTCGTCACTGTTGCCGGAGACGACCCAGCCGACGGCCAGCCCGGCGAAGACGACGTACTCCTTGAACCGGTCGAACGTGGCGTCCAGCCAGGCCCCCAGCACGCCGAACTTGCGCGCGTAGCGGGCGACCTGCCCGTCCACGCAGTCGAACACGAACGCGAAGTAGATCAGCACACCGCCCAGCACCATCCACGGCCGGTCGCCGGTGGCGAAGCAGGCCGCGGCGGCCACGCCGAGCGTGATCGAGATCAGCGTCACCTGGTTGGGCGTCAGCCCGCGCCGGGCCGCCCAGCGGGCGATGAAGCGGGAGTAGGTGGAGACGAAGTAGGTGGTGAAGAAGCCGTCGGCGCCCTTGACCGCGTTGTTGAGCTTGGCCCGGTCCTCGTCCATGCCGGCCATCTCGGTGCCGGCCTCGTTGACCTCTTCCTGGGTCGTGACCCGGCGGTAGAACAGGTCGCGCCGGCCTCTGATGCCGACCGACACGCCGTTGCGCACCAGGCCGAACACGATCAGCTGCAGCAGGTCGTCGTCCTCGCCGAACGTGTCGGCCATCGCGGCCAGCTCGCGGCAGGTCTGCGCCAGCATGGGCGCGTTGCGCGCGCTCAGGTGCAGCGGGCCGAGCAGGACGGCGTTGGGCCTGGTCACGGCATGGCGCGCGGTGCCCACCGAGATCACGCGCGACTTGCCGACGCGCGAGCGGACGGGCAGCCCTTCGAGGCGGCCGAGGCCGATCTCGGGCTCCGCCTCGTCGATCGGGACGATGTCCTCCTGCGCCTGCGCCTCCTCCTCTGTCACCTCCGGCCGCGGCTCTTTGGCGACGAGCGCCAGCGCGCCGCGCTTGGCCTTGGTGATCTGGTAGATCAGCTCGTCGTGGATGACGGAGTTTTCCGGGATGATGAAGAGGTTCTCCGTCGCGGTCTCTGCGACGTCGGCCAGCGCGCGCAGGGCGGCGGCCACGTCGCCTGACTCGATCGTGGCGAGCCGCGGATCCAGGGAAGTGAGCTGGCTGCGCAGGCGTTCGGCCACGGTGGGATTGCCTGGCAGCGCGGCCAGCCTCAGGCCGGTCGGAGAGGTGTCGGGGCCGGGCGAGGCGCCCAGCAGGACCACGCGGGTCATGACTCCCTTTCGAGGCGGTAGCGGGGGGTTGAACAACGGGTAATCCGGGGACAGACGTCAAAGTCTAGTGAGGGTGACGTAAAGTCGCGTCACCAGAGCATGCCCGTAACGGCGCTTCGGTGCGGCCGTAAGATGTCCGAGTGAGTCTCTACCGTGACGAAGGCGTAGTTCTCCGCACACAGAAGCTCGGTGAGGCCGACCGCATCGTCACCATCCTGGCCAAGCGCACCGGCAAGATCAGGGCCGTGGCGAGGGGCGTGCGCCGCACGAAGTCCCGCTTCGGCGCCAGGCTGGAGCCGTTCACGCATGTCGACCTGCAGCTCCACACCGGCCGTACGCTCGACGTCGTCACGCAGGCGGAGACCATCAGACCCTACGGCGAGACCTTGGCCGCCGACTATCCCCGCTACACAGCGGGCAGCGCGATGCTGGAGACCGCCGACCGGCTGACGCACGGGGAGAAGGAGCCGGCACTGCGGCAGTTCCTGCTGCTGGTGGGCGGGCTGCGCACGCTCGCCGACCGCGACCACGAGGCCCGGCTGGTGCTGGACGCGTACTTCCTGCGCTCGCTGGCCGTGGCCGGCTACGCACCCGCGCTCGACGCGTGCGCCAAGTGCCGGGCCCCGGCGATCAGGGCGTTCGCCATCGTCGCGGGGGGCGTGGTGTGCGGGGCCTGCCGCCCGGCCGGCTCGGCCGTGCCCGCCGGGGAGACGATCGGGCTCATGACGGCGCTGCTGCGTGGCGACTGGGCCACCGCCGACGCCTCGGAGCAGCGCCACCGGAGCGAGTGCAGCGGGCTCGTAGCCGCATATCTGCAATGGCACCTCGAACACGGAATACGCTCTCTCCGACACGTCGAAAGGGAGCCTGTGTGAACGTACGACCTCCGACCCCGCATCCGTCGGGCGCGACGCCCCCGCCAATCCCGCGCGACCTGGTGCCCAAGCACGTCGCCATCATCATGGACGGCAACGGCCGCTGGGCCAAGGCTCGCGGCCTGCCCCGCATCGAGGGGCACAAAGCGGGCGAGTCCTCGCTGTTCGACGTCATCGAGGGGGCGCTCGAGCTGGGCATCCCCTATCTGAGCGCGTTCGCGTTCTCCACGGAGAACTGGCGGCGCTCGCCCGATGAGGTCCGCTTCCTCATGGGGTTCAACCGCGACGTGATCCGGCGGCGGCGCGACGAGCTCAACGCCATGGGCGTGCGCGTCCGGTGGGCGGGCAAGCCGGGGCGGTTGTGGAAGAGCGTCATCTCGGAGCTGCAGGCGGCCGAGGAGATGACGGTCGGCAACCGCAAGCTGACGTTGCAGTTCTGCGTCAACTACGGCGGGCAGGCCGAGATCGTCGAGGCGGCGGTCCGGCTGGCCGAGGACATCGCGGCCGGACGGGTCAAGCCGTCCAAGGTCAACGAGAAGGTGTTCGCGCGCTACCTGGACGAGCCGGAGATCCCCGAGGTGGATCTGTTCGTGCGGTCGTCCGGGGAGCAGCGCTTCTCGAACTTCCTGCTGTGGCAGTCGGCCTACGCCGAGATGGTGTTCCTCGACCGGCTGTGGCCCGACTTCGACCGCAGGGATCTGTGGGAGGCCTGCGAGATCTACGCCAAGCGCGACAGGCGCTACGGCGGGGCGCTCCCCAACCCGGTCTGACCGGCCGCTTCCACTTCTACGGCCCCTGCGGCAACGCACGGCCACTTCTACGGCCCCCGCGGCAACGCCCGGCCGCTGCGCCCGCGCCCAGCTCGACGTGCTCGCCGTCGCTGGGCGACCGGCCTCTCACCAGCCCCGACCCCGAAATCCGGGACCGGGGCCGGCTGCTTCCTATACGCGGGTATAGCGTGCTGTTCATCGGAACAGTTGGCTGTACTGGTGAGTAGGAGCTGATGGCCGAATGGCTGACGCACGAAACGGCGGGGCAGGGGCTTTCGCGGGCACCGGCCACCTCGTCCGCCTGGCGCTGCGCCGCGAGCGGGGCATCGCGCCCTGGTGGATCCTCCTGATCGTGACCCTGGCCCTGGCGCTGGTGTCCTACGTCAACCGGGCCATGGGCACGTACGAGCTGAAGCTCACCTACGTCGAGCTCGCCACCAGGAACGTCTTCCTGCGGGCGCTCGGCGGCGGCCTCATCGAGCCGCGGCTGGAGGTGATCGCGACATGGCGCAGCGGCGGGTTCCTGTACGTGGCGAGCGCGCTCGCGGCCCTCATGTCGGTCGTCCGCCACACGCGCAGGGAGGAGGACGAGGGGAGGACCGAGCTGGTCCGCTCCGGCATGGTGAGCCGCCACGCGCCCCTGACCGCCGCCCTGCTGGTCGCCGGCGGCATCAGCCTGGCCGGCGGGGTGCTGACCGGGGCCGTGCTCGTCGGGATCGGGTTCGAGCCTGTCGGGACGGTCGCCTACGGGGCCGCGATCACGGTCGCGGGCTGGGTGTTCGGCGCCGTCGCCGCGGTGGCCGCGCAGCTCGCGCGCAGCGCCCGCACGGCCACCGCGATCAGCCTGGCCGCGCTCGGCGCCGCCTACGTGATGCGGTACGCCGGTGACGCGAGCGGACAGTACTGGCTGAAGGCGCTGTCGCCGATCGGCTGGAGCCACCTGGTGCGGGCCTACCAGGACGAGCGGTGGTGGCTGCTGGGGGTCTCGGTGCTGGTCAGCGTGGTCCTGTACGCGGTCGCGTACCGGCTGCTCGGCCGCCGCGACCTCGGCGAGGGCCTGCTGCCCGAGCGCCTGGGCCGGGAGTCGGCGCCGGAGCTGCGCGGCCCGGTCAGCCTGGCCTGGCGGCTGCACCGCGCCCTGCTGGCCAAGTGGGCGGCCGGGGTCGCGTGCTTCGCCATGGCCGGAGCGGGGCTCAGCCCTCTCGCCCAGGACCTGCTCTCGCGGCCGAGCATCGTGGTGCGGAGCATCACGAGCGTCCTCGGCGTGTCCGACATGGCCACCACGCTGGGCGCGTACTCGTGGTATCTGATCCTCATCATCGCGTACGCCGTCGCGCTCTACCCGGTGCTCATGACGTTGCGGCTGCGTTCGGAGGAGACCTCGGGCCGCGCGGAGACCGTACAGTCCACCCCGGTGACCCGCCTGCGCTGGGCGGCCGGCCACCTGGTCGTGACCGGGCTCGGCACGGCGGCGCTGATGGCCGTCGCCGGGCTCGTGTTCGGCACGCTGTACTCGCTGCTCGTCGGCGATCTCGCCCGCGACCTGCCCGGCTTCCTGGGCGGGGCGCTGAGCACCGTCCCGGCGGCCTGGTGCGTGGGGGCGGTCTGCATGCTGGCGTACGGGCTGCTGCCGAGGGCCGGCGTGGCGATCTCCTGGATCGTCTGGCTCCTGACCGCCGGGCTCGGCAAGATCGTCAGCCCCCTGTACGGGCTGTGGCACGGGACCCCGTTGGAGCCGTTCCACTACATCCCCAACCCGATGCTCGGAACGCCCTTCGACCTCCGCCCTGCCCTCGCACTGACGGCCCTCACGGCGCTGCTCGTCGGCGCCGCCCTCATGGCTCTGCGCCGCCGCGACTTCGGGTGATTGGTCTAGCATGGCGTCCCATTCGACAAGATCGGGGGACGGATGGGCGGCCATTCCATCGAGTTGCGGTCCGACGTGGTGATCAAGCGATATCGGTCGTCGGGCCACGGTGAGCCCGAACGCGAATGGCGTGCCCTGGAGCTGCTGGGCGAACACCGTCCCGGCCTGGCCCCGGCGCCGGTGACCGCCGAGCTCGAGGCCGAGCCGCCGACCGTGGTGATGTCCCGCCTGGACGGCACGACGGTGAGCGGGGAGATCGCGGGGAAACTCGTCGACGCCCTGGCCGAGGCCATCACCGGCGTCCAGCGCTCGATCCCGTCCCGGGCGCTCGACCGGGTGCCGGCACGTGCCGGGCACCCGGTCTATCTCCTGCAGAAAGTACGCGAATGGGCGGCGGCGGCCACGCCCGAACCCGCGACCGCCGAAGCCCTCCGCGCGGCCACGGACTGGGTGGCCGGGCCGGGCCTGGAGCGGATGTTCGCGCAGCCGGGCACCCCCGTGTTCGGCACCGGTGACGGGAACCTGGCCAACTACCTGTGGGACGGCACCAGGGTCCGGGTCATCGACTTCGAGTACTCCGGGCGCAGCGACCGCGCTTTCGAGCTGGCCGAGGTCACCGAGCACATCGCGGTCTGGGAGAACGATCCGGCCGGGTTGACCGCCGTGCTCGACCGGTTCGAGCTGACCGCCGAGGAGGCGGCCAGGCTCACGGAGTGCCGGCGGCTGATCGCGCTGTTCTGGCTGCTGCGCTGCCGCAGGGAGATCCGGCCCGCGCAGGCGGACCGGATGCTGGCCCTGCTGTAGGCCTCCTCAAAGGGCACCTCTCAAAGGGCACCTCTCAAAGGTCGCTGACCACGTCCGCGAGCCGGTCCACTTGACCCGGATCGCGGCCGTAGCAGTAGAGCATCACCTCGTCCACGCCGAGCTCCGCATACTGCGCGACGCACTCGCGGATCTGCGCGGGCGTGCTGAGCATCCCGGCGACCATCCGCTCCGCCATGCCGGTGAACTCGTAATAGGCGCCCATCGCCGTACGGGCCTCGGTGACGACGTCCTCGGAGCCGAGCGCGACGTTGACCTGGGCGACGATGCGGGGCGCGCCGGAGCGCCCGGCCTCCCGCCAGAACCGCCGGACCGTGTCGATGAGCCCGCCGGCCCACGACGGCGCGGCGGCGGCGAGGAACCCGTCGCCCCAGCGCGCGACCCGCGCCAGCGCGGCCGGCTGGAAGCCGCCGAAGAGCACCTCGGGCCCTCCCGGCCGGGCCGGGAGCGGCCCGATCATGCCGGCGCCGCCACCGTACGGCTCGCCGGACCACAGCCGCCGCATGACGGCCATCTGCTCGTCGAGCCGCCGTCCCCGGGTACGGAGGTCGGTGCCCGCGACCAGGTGATCGTCCTCGCGGCCGCCCACGCCGAGCCCCAGCACCAGCCGCCCGCCGGAGATCCGGTCCAGGGTCGCGGCCTGCTTGGCCAGCAGGGCGGGCTCACGCAGGGGCGCGAGCAGCACTTCGGTCTGCACGCGTACGCGGGTGGTGGCCCCGGCGACGAGGGCGAGGGCGATCAGCGGTTCGGGGTTGTCGTAGACGAGCCGGTCGAGGAGACCAAGGGTGGTGAAGGGGCCGGCATCAGCGCGCCGGGCCCAGTCGAGCAGGGCCGCGGGGTCGCTGATGGGCAGGCCGAGACCGACGTTCATGAGGTACCTCCGTGAAGGGGCATGCGGAATCGATGCCGCCCCTCCAGGACCTCCACGACGGGGGAGGCAGGGCTCCCGTTCTGCGGCGCACTTCTGGGGAGCTCCTGATCAGAGTGATCCTCACTGTAGGGCACCCCGCCGCCCGGACAAAGCCGGCACTCACCCGCGACCGCTCCCGGCCGCGTCGTCCAGACCTGGCGGAGCACCCCGCTCGTGGCCACCTTGGGCTGGGCACCCCGGTCGTGGCCGCCTTCGGCCTGCGCGCCCCGGTCGTGGCCGCCTTCAACCCGGGCGCCTCAGTCGTGGCCGCCTTCGGCTTGGGCACCCCGCTCGTGGCCGGTTCCAACCTGGGCGCCCCAGTCCCAGAGCGCCTGGAGGACGGGCCCGAGGCGGCGCCCGCGCGGAGTGAGCCGATAACTCGTACGGGGCGGCCACCCGGACCTCCGGCGACGTTCGAGCACCCCGGCCTCGGCCAGCTGCGCCAGCCGATCGGACAGCACCTTGTCCGACAACTCCGGCAGCGCCCGGCGAAGCTCCGTGAACCCGCACTCACCCCGCAGCAACTCGCGGATCACGAGAGTCGTCCACCGCCCCCGCAGTGCCGCGAGCGCGATCTCCACCGGGCACGACGGATCCGGCTCGGTGACCTCAGCCCGAGGATCATCGGGCAGACCGGGGTGGCCAACCGTTTGGTGAGTCACGAGGGCGCCTCCTAGCGTTGCCGCATCCACCCGATTTCTACCTCCCGGAAGGACGTGCATCGACGATGCGCCAACTCGCCGAACACCCCGAGGACGTGCCCGCCGTGTTCGCCGACCGTTTCAACACCGGCGACCCGGCGGCCGTGGGGGAGGTCTACGAGAGTGGAGCGGTGTTCGTACCCGAGCCCGGCTCCCCGCTGACCGGCCCGCAGGCACAGGCCGCCAACGCCCGCTTCATGGCCCTCGGCGTGCCGATCACGGTCCGGCCGCGACACGTCTACACAGCGGGGGAGCTGGCCCTGTTGATCGTGGACTGGATCATCGACGGCGTGGACCGGGACGGGCAGCACGTCCACCTCGAGGGCACCGCCACCGACGTCGCCCGCCGCGGCGGGGACGGCCGCTGGCGGTACGTCATCGACAACCCTTTCGGCGTCCGCTCGCCAATCGATGGCTGAGGCCGGAACGCCGACGCCTCGGAGGTCAGAGATGCGTCTGGTCCGGCGGGATGCGAAGGTTGCGGCCCCTCATCCGCATGAGTTGCAGAAGGCTGAAGCCGGCGCCGCGACTGCAGCAGCCGTCGGTGATCCCCTCGCTGATCAGATCAGCCGTATCGCGGGTCGTGATCCCGATGCGACGTGCATTCCTGCGCGTCGCGGTCGTCAGTGATCCAGTATGAGCCGACATATTCCGCCCAGTTATGAATCACGTGGCAAGTCTGCGCCTCTCCCAGATGTTTCAACGGCTCGTACCGGGTGCCGCCGAAACTGCACGCCTGATCCGCTCGACTTGATCGACTTCTAGGGGGTCATCGATCTCAATGGGCTCGCCCAGCCATCCGTCCACAGCAATCTTGCCGAGATCGGGATAGAAGCGCGCAGACCGGGTCGCCTCATACGCTATGGCATCCGTCCATTGCCCCCGCTCGCGAAGGATCTGACGCAGCAGCGGAAGACTGTCCACCGAGGCGAAATTGCACAGCACCGTGCTGTCGGGGAACCAGTACCAGCTCATGACTCGGGGGGAGAGTCCTCTCTCATGTCGCTGATGGCCTCCCGCAACGTATCGGTGTCGACGCCGATCAGATTCGCGTACGGCGCGCCTCAGCGGGAGGACCGAGCTTTCCCCCTGGGTCTCCGGGGCTTCCCGAGCTTCCCCCGGCCTTCCCCGGGCCCCCGGGCTTCCCTCGGGTGTCTTGAGGTCAGGCGCGGCGGCGGGCGCGGTAGGCGGCTACGTGCATGCGGTTGCCGCAGGTGCGGCTGTCGCAGTAGACGCGGGACCGGTTGCGGGACTCGTCGACGAAGACGCGGTCGCAGTCGGGGGCCGAGCAGGTGCGCAGGCGTTCGACCTCGCCCTCCACCAGCAAATGGGCCAGGGCGACGCCGCAGTCGGCCGCCACGTGCTCCGCCAGGGTGGAGTCGGCGGCGAAATAGTGGACATGCAGCGGGTGGCCGTCGTGCTCCGTCAGCCGCGGGGTGATGCGCGTCTCGGAGAGCAAGGCGTTCAGGGTGCGGACCGCCGTGGGCTGGTCCGGGGCGGTGAAGACGCGGTGGAAGGCCTCTCGTACGATCCGCACCTGGCCCAGGTCGCGGGGCGTCAGCTTGGTGACGCCGCTGATCTGGCGGGACTCCACGAACGCCTGCAATTCGGCCAGGCCGGCGAGGCCCTCGTCGCCCCCGGTGGAGGGCGAGGTGTTGACCAGCTCGACAACGGTGGCCAAAGAATGCACCATGTCATGGCCAAACGGCATGTTGACTCCTGTCCGCGCCGGGTTCTAGCGTGGTCGCACTGTATCTCCTGCATGGCCGAACGGGGGTTTCTATGAGTGCACATCGCCGTATCGTGCTGATCGCGATCGTCGGTGCACTGATCATCTCCACCTCCGCCCCCTTGGTTCGGCTCTCAGGTGTATCGCCTGCCACGTCCGCGTTGTTCCGTTGCGCGTACGCCGTGCCGCCCATGATCGTGCTGGCCTGGCTGGAGCGGCGCAGGCTGGGGCCGTTACCGCGGAAGGGGCTGGTGCTGGCCTGGCTGGCGGGGGTCGTGTTCGCGCTCGACCTGCTGTTCTGGCATCACGCGATCGACTACGTGGGCGCCGGGCTGGCCACCGTGCTGGGGAATCTGCAGGTGTTCCTGGTGGCGTTCGCGGCCTGGGCGCTGTTCGGGGAGCGGCCGTCCTCCCGGTTGATGGTCGCGACGCCGGTCGTGTTCGCGGGGGTGGTGCTCATCTCCGGGGTGTTCGACAGCGCCGCCTACGGGCGTGATCCGGTCATGGGAGTGCTGGCCGGGATCGCCACCTCCATCTCGTACGCGGCGTTCCTGCTGCTCCTGAAGGCCGGCCCGGAGCGATCCGTGGGGCCGCTGGCGCACGCGACGGTGGTCGCCACCGTGGCCATCGCCCTGCTGAGCCCGCTCTTCGGCGGCGCCGACCTCGTGCCCACCTGGCCCGCGCACGGGTGGCTGCTGCTGCTCGCCCTGGGACCGCAGGTGCTGGGATGGTCGCTGATCACGTTCTCGCTGCCGCGCCAGCCCGCCGCGCTCACCGCGCTGCTGCTGCTCGTCCAGCCCATGACGACCGTCGCGCTGTCCGCGGTGGCGCTGGGCGAGCGGCCGTCCGCGCTGCAGCTCGCCGCGTGCGGGGTGATCGTCCTTGGAGTCCTGTACGGCTCCCGCACCGGTTCACCAGGGCCCGTCGAGGCCCGCAGGGACGAGACCCGCGAGACTCAGGCGAAGGCCCCCACCAGCTGAGCCGGTCAGCCCTTGGAGCAGGTGGCGCAGGTGCCGAAGACCTCGACCGTGTGGGTGATCTCGGTGAAGCCGTGCTCGCCGCCCACCGCCTCGGCCCACCGCTCGACCGCGGGGCCGGCCACCTCCACCGTGTGGCCGCAACGGCGGCAGACCAGGTGGTGGTGATGGACGTCGCTGGCGCACGCGCGGTAGACGGACTCGCCCTCGTCAGTACGCAGGACGTCGACCTGCCCGCCGTCGGCCAGCGCCTGCAGGGCGCGGTAGACGGTGGTCAGGCCGATCTTGGCCCCGTGCAGGCGCATCTCGGCATAGACGTCCTGCGCGCTGCGGAACCCCTCGCTCCTGCGGAGGGTGTCGTGCACGGCATCACGCCTCGTCGTCATGCGACCTCCTCCACGCGCATCTTTGGTCGCTCGCTCACTCTCGACTCCTGGGTACGGCCTCGCCGTACGAATTTACCGACACCGAGGGCCAGGACGAAGCCGACAAGAGCAAGAAGCACGATCGCCGCCCCGGGAGGCACCTTGGCCGAGTAGGTGGAAGCGAGCAGGCCGCCCACCGAGGCGAGCACCCCGAACAGCATGGCCAGCGCCATCGTCGTACGGAACCCCCGGGTGAGCTGCTGGCTGGTGGCCACCGGGATCACCATCAGCGCGCTGACCAGCAGCAGGCCCACCACGCGCATCGCGATCACGACGGTGAGCGCGGCGGTGACCGCGATCAGCAGGCTGAGGAAGCGGACCGGCAGGCCGCTGGCCCTGGCCATCTCCTCGTCCTGGCAGAGCACGAACAGCTCCCTGCCGAAGACCACGACCACGCCGATCACGGCCACGGCCAGCGCGGCGATGACCCAGATGTCCTGAACCGTGACGCTGGCGATGGCGCCGAACAGGTAGGAGTTCAGCTTGGCGTTGCTGCCGCCCGGCGCGATGCCCATGAGCATGACGCCGCCCGCGATCCCGCCGTAGAACAGCAGCGCCAGCGCCACGTCGCCGCTGGTGCGCCCGCGCGCCCTGACCAGCTCGATGGCCACCGCCCCGACGACGGAGACGATCACGGCGGTGAGCACGGGCGCGGTGCCGGTCAGGAAGCCGAGGGCGACGCCGGTCAGCGCCACGTGGCCGATGCCGTCGCCCAGCAGCGCCAGCCTGCGCTGCACGATGAACGTCCCCACGGCGGGCGCGCACAGGCCCACCAGCAGCGCGGCCACCAGGGCGAGCTGGAAGAGCTGCTCCTGGAGCAGATCCATGATCATCGCGGTTCCCCCCATCGGCGGCCGCTCACGGCGCCTCCCCCTGCCAGCCGGTCAACGGCCCCGCCGCCGGTGTGGCGGCGTGCGGATGCTGGTGTTCGTGCCCCGGCCGGGCGCAGTCGCCCTCGGGACGCGGCGGTCTGCCGTCGTGCGCGACGCGGCCCTCGCGGATCACCACGCCGCGCGTGATGATCGGCTCCAGCGGCCCCAGCTCGTGCGCGACCAGCACCACCGTCTTGCCGTCGCGTACCAGCCCGGCCAGCGTGTCGGCCAGCAACTGCTGCGTATCGGCGTCCACGCCCGCCGTCGGCTCGTCCATCACGTACGTGTCGGGCTCCCCGGCCAGCGCGCGGGCGATGAGCACCCGCTGCTGCTGGCCGCCGGACAGCGACTGGACCGGGTCGTTCGCGCGGTCGGCCAGCCGGACGGCCTCCAGCGCGTCGGCCACGGCGGCCTTGTCGGCCGGGCTGGTCCTACGCAGCCGGCTCTGCCTGGCGATCCGGCCCGAGGCGACGACCTCGCGTACGGTGGCGGGCACGCCACCCCCGACCTGGAGCCGCTGCGGCACGTAGCCGATGCGCCACCAGTCACGGAACTTGCCCGGCGCAGACCCGTACATCAGCGTGGAGCCGCCGGTCAGCGGCGTGAGGCCGAGCAGCGCGCGGACCAGCGTCGACTTGCCGGAGCCGTTGGCTCCCAGGAGGGCGACGACCTCCCCCGGGCAGACGGTCAGGTCGATCCCCCGCAGGACGGGCTTGCCATCGAAGGAGACCCGGCCGTCGGTCATCGCGAAGGCCGTTTCGCTCATGCCGTACACCCCAGTGCTGTTTGTAGGGTTTTGAGGTTATCGCGCATGGCTGACAGGTAATCGCCGGAGGGTCGGCTCTCCAGCGGGTCGAGCACGGCGGTCTTCGCGCCCACCTCGTTCGCGAGTACCTCGGCCACCTTGGGGCTGACCAGGGACTCGGTGAAGATCGTGGTGACGCCCTCGGCCTTGGCCAGCTTGGCCACCTCGGAGATGCGCGCGGGCGACGGCTCGGTCTCGGGGTCGAGCGTGATGCCGATCTGCTTGAGTTTGTAACGGTCCGCCAGGTAGCCGAACGCCTCGTGCGCCGTGACCAGCGACTTCGTCCTGCAGTTGCTCAGGCCCTTGGCGAACTCCTGGTCGAGCGTTCCAAGCGCGCCCGCCGTCTTGGCGGCGCGGTCCTTGTACGCCTGCGCGTGCGCCGGGTCGGCGACGGCCAGGCGCTCGCCGAGCTTGGTGGCGACGGTGGCCAGCCGGGCGGGGTCCAGCCAGAGGTGCGGGTCGTACGAGACCTCGTGGCCGTGCTCCTCCTCGCCCTCCTCGTGGCCGCTCGCGGGCAGGGTGTTGACGGCCGTGGCGGCGTCGAAGCTCGTCTCGGCGTCCACCGCGTCGTCCACGGCGGGCTGGACGCCCTTGATGTAGACGGTGAGCGCCGCCTTCTGGATCTCGGTCACCTGCTGGATGCTCAGCTCAAGGTCGTGCGGCTCGACGCCGGGGGCGGTCAGGCCGGTCACGTGCGCGTCGGATCCTCCCACCTGCTCGGTCAGCCATTGGAGCGGGTAGAACGCGGCGACCACCTCCGGCTTGCCCCCTGCGGCGGTCTCGGCGGAGCCGGATCCGCAGGCGGCGGTGGTGAGGAGGGTGGCCCCGGCCAGCAATCCGACAGCGTACGACCGGGAAAATCCTGACATCATGTGAGTCAGTATGCGCCAAAATGAAAATGGTTGTCAAAATCCCCCCGGTCCCTTGGCAGGCGAGGGAGCGCCGTTGCCTGGACTGAGGAGCGCAGGGAGCGTAGCGACTGGAGTGACGAGGGAAGGCGACGGCTCGGAGCGACCGAGCCCGCCTCCACGGAGTGGAGGCCATAAGCAGGCGACGGCTCGGAGCGCCCGAGCCCGCCTCCACGGAGTGGAGGCCATAAGTAGGGATGCCGACGGCGGCTGGGGGCCAGGGCGCCGTGCGGCATCCCGTCATCACCCCGGTGAGTGTGCGCCGGCCGAGCCATAGCCGGCGCTCGGGGTGATGCTCAGGCGGCGCTCGCCCGTATAGACGTTCATCGAGTTCCCGCGCAGGAACCCGATGAGCGTCAGCCCCTCCTCCGCGGCCAGTTCGACCGCGAGCGACGACGGCGCCGAGACCGCGGCGAGCACCGGGATGCCCCCCATGACCGCTTTCTGTACCAGTTCGAACGACGCCCGGCCCGACACCATCAGCACCGTCCCCCGAAGAGGGAGCCGGTCGTTGCGCAGGGCCCAGCCGAGCAGCTTGTCCACCGCGTTGTGCCGGCCCACGTCCTCGCGCACACACAGCGGCTCGCCGTCGGACGTGAACAGGCCGGCCGCGTGCAGGCCCCCGGTCCGGTCGAACACCCGCTGGGCCGCGCGCAGCCGGTCCGGCAGGGTGGCGACGGTCGGCTGCGCCAGCTCGACCGGGTCGTCTCCGGCGCTCCAGCGAGCCACCGTGCGTACCGCCTCCAGCGACGCCTTGCCGCAGACGCCGCAGGAGGACGTGGTGTAGAAGTTGCGCGGCGCGGGCGCCGCCACGCCGGGCGCGAGCCGCACGTCGAGCACGTTGTAGGTGTTGCCGCCGTCCACCGTCGCGCCCGCGCAGTAGCGGATCGTGGCGATGTCGTCCGCCGCGCCCACGGCCCCCTCGCTGACCAGGAACCCGGCGGCCAGGTCGAAGTCGTCGCCGGGCGTGCGCATGGTGACCGTCAGTGGCGTCCCGTCGAGGCGGATCTCCAGCGGCTCCTCGGCGGCCAGCGAGTCGATCTTGGGGATCCGGACGGTGTCCTTGACCCGCAGGATCCGCCGTTTCACCGCGACCCTAGACATGAGCGCAATCCTCCGCCCGGATGAGCGCCCTAGACATGAGCGCTCCCGCTGCCCCGGATGAGCGCCCTAGACATAGCCGTACCCGAAGCGGCCCTTGACGCAGAGGTTGCCCTTGGTCACCGGGTTGTCGTGCGGCGAGCTCACCTTGACGATCTTGTTGTCCTGCACGTGCAGGGTCAGGTTGCAGCCGACCCCGCAGTAGCTGCAGACCGTCGTGGTCTCGCTCTGCCGCGACTCGTCCCAGGTGCCCTCGGCCCGCATGTCGAACTCGGTCTTGAACGACAGCGCGCCCGTCGGGCACACCTCCACGCAGTTGCCGCAGTAGACGCAGGCCGAGTCGGTGAGCGGCGCCTCGAACTCCGTGGAGATCGTCGCGTCGAACCCCCGGCCCGCTACGGCGATGGCGAAGGTGTTCTGCCACTGGTCGCCGCAGGCGTCCACGCACTTGTAGCACAGGATGCACTTGCTGTAGTCGCGCACGTACAGGTCGTTGTCCACCTTGGCGGGCTGTTCGACCGTGGCCGCGTCGTCGCCGAAGCGCGCGGGGTCGGCGCCGTACTCCTCGACCCACTCGGCGGCCCGAGGGGTGGTCGACATGTCCACGGAGGAGCCGAGCAGCTCCAGCACCACCTTGCGGCTCTGCCGGGCCCGCTCGGTGTCGGTGCCGACCTTCATGCCGGCCTCCGCCTTGCGGGAGCAGGAGGGCGCCAGCGTCCTGGCGCCCTCCACCTCCACGACGCAGACGCGGCAGGCGTTCTTCGGGGTCAGCGTGTCGCCGTAGCAGAGGGTGGGGATGTCCTTGCCCGCCGCGTGGCAGGCGTCGAGGATCGTCGAGCCCTCCGGCACCCGTACGTCCTCGCCGTCGATCTGGACGTCGATGAGCCGCCGGGGCGGCTGGAGCGGGATCATTTGAACACTCCCAGACGGTCGATGGCCGATTCGACGGCGTTCCAGGCGGTCTGTCCGAGGCCGCAGATCGAGGCGTCCCGCATGGTCTGGCCGACCTCGCGCAGCAGCACGAGATCGTCGTCCGAAACCCGGCGCGACAGCCGGTGTAGTGCCTCCTCCTGCCGTACGGTGCCCACCCGGCAGGGCACGCACTGGCCGCAGGACTCGTCGCGGAAGAACTCCGCGATGCGCAGCAGCAGCCGTTTCATGTCCACGGTGTCGTCGATGACGAGCACCACGCCGGAGCCGAGCGTCGCCCCCGCGTTCCTGGTGCCCTCGAAGGTGAGCGGGATGTCCAGGTCGGTGACGAACGCGCCGGCCGCGCCGCCGAGCAGCACCGCCCTGGTCGTCCCGGTGGTGCCGGTCAGGTCCAGCAGCTCGCGCAACGTCGTCCCGAACGTGAGCTCGTACACGCCGGGCCGCTCGACCGCGCCCGAGACGCAGAACAGCTTGGGCTCGGCCGCCGCGTACGCCCGGGCGCCGCGCTCCAGGATCGGCAGCACGTTGACCAGCGTCTCGACGTTGTTGACCACGGTCGGCTTGCCGAACAGCCCCTTCTCCACGGGGAACGGCGGCTTGCTGCGCGGCTCGCCCCGCTGCCCCTCGATGGAGTTGAAGATCGCGGTCTCCTCGCCGCAGATGTAGGCGCCCGCGCCCCTGCGCAGCTCGATGTCGAACGACAGGCCCTTGCCGAGGATGTCGTCGCCGAGCAGGCCCCGCGCGCGGGCGGTCGCGATGGCGTGCTGGAGCCGTGCGGTCGCCCTGGGGTATTCGCCCCTGATGTAGAGGTATCCCTTGGCGCAGCCGGTGGCGTAGGCGGCGATCGTCATCGCCTCCACCAGCGCGTACGGGTCGCCCTCCATGATCACGCGGTCCTTGAAGGTGCCCGGCTCGCTCTCGTCGGCGTTGCAGACCAGGTAGTGCGGGCGGTCGGGCTGCCGCGCGGTGGCGTCCCACTTGCGGCCGGTCGGGAACGCGGCGCCGCCCCTGCCGACCAGCCCCGACTCCAGGACCTCCCGGATGACCCCGGCGGGCCCCAGCTCGAACGCCCGCCTGAGCGCGGTGTAGCCGCCGGCCGCCCGGTAGTCGTCCAGGCTCGCGGGATCGGTCGTGCCGACCCTCCTGAGCAGGGTCAGCCCGTCCTGTCCGGCCTGCGGCACGGCCGCCGCCACCGGGGCGTCACCGGCGACCTCGAGGCTGGGGGTGTGGCCGTTGGGGGTGGGGGAGTCCAGGGCCAGGGAGGCGTTCGCGGGCGCGTACACCTGGGCCTTGGCAGGCGTGCCGGCCTCCAGGGCGAGCGCGGCGGGGGCCCGCTCGCACAGGCCCAGGCAGGGGCTCTCGTGCCACGACTTGCCGGGCGGGCCGAGCCGCTCCTCCACCCGCCTGCGTACGTCCTCGCCGCCCTTGGCCTGGCAGGCCAGGTCGGTGCAGACGTGCAGCACCCGCTTCGGCCGCGGCTCCATGGAGAACAGCGAGTAGAACGTCGCCACCCCGTACGCCTCGGCGGGCGGCACGGTCAGGCGGCGGCAGATGTAGTCGAGCGCGCCCTCGCTGATCCACCCGACGCGGTCGTTGACCGCGTGCAGCGCGGGCAGCAGCATGTCGCGCTGCGACTCGGCCCGCGCGGCCACCCGCAGGTCGGCCTCGGTCCTCCCGCCGCCGTCCCACGCCGACGCGGGCGGCCCGAGCAGGGCGTCGACGGCCGCGCGCTCCTCCTCGGACGGCTCTGCGCCGCGGAACCTCAGATCCATCTGATCACCCGGCCTTCACGAGCTTCTCGACACGTACGGCCGCCGCCTTGAACTCGGCGGTGCCCGCGATCGGGCAGGTGGCCTCGATGGTGAGGGAGTTGGTGTCCACCTCGTCCGGGAAGTGCATGGTCATGAACACCAGCCCCGGCCGCAGGGCGGGGTCGATGAACACCGGCGCGACCACCGACCCGCGCCGCGAGGTGATCCGCACCTCCTCGCCGGCGACGACGCCGAGCCGGTCGGCGTCCTCCGGGCAGAGCTCCACCGTCTCGCCCCGGCGCAGGGGAGAGGCGAACCCGGAGGACTGCACGCCCGTGTTGTAGGAGTCGAGCCGCCGCCCGGTCGTCAGCCGCAGCGGATACTCCTCGTCCAGCAGGTCCACCGGCGGCGAGTGGCGCAGCACCGCGAACGGCGCCGGCGTGCCCCGCTTGACCGGGTCGCTCTCCCACAGCCTGCCGTGCAGGTAGGGCGGCTCCAGCGAGTCCTCCGACGGGCAGGGCCACTGGATGCCCTGCAGCTCGGCCAGCCGCTGGTAGGTCATGCCGTGGTGCTGGGGCGACATGGCGCGCAGCTCGTTCCAGACCTCTTCGGCGCCGTCGTAGTGCCAGTCGTGGCCCAGCTTGCGCGCCAGCTCGCACATGATCCAGATGTCGTCGCGCGCCTCGCCCGGCGGATCCAGGGCCTTGCGCACCCGCTGGACCCGGCGCTCGCTGTTGGTGAACGTGCCGTCCGCCTCGCACCAGGCGGCGCTCGCGGGCAGCACGACGTCGGCCATCTGGGCGGTCTTGGTGAGGAAGATGTCCTGCACGACCAGGTGGTCGAGCATGGACAGGCGCTTGATGCAGGCCAGCGAGTCGGCCTCGGACTGCACGGGGTTCTCACCGATGAGATAGCAGGTGGTCACCTCGCCCTCGGCCATGGCCTCCAGCATCTGGGTGAGGTTGAGGCCGTAGCGGGGCTGGATCTCCCTGCCCCACGCGCTCTCGAAACGCGCCCGGATGCCCGGGTCGAGGATGTCCTGGAAACCGGGCAGGCGGTTGGGGATGGCGCCCATGTCGCCGCCGCCCTGCACGTTGTTCTGGCCGCGCAGCGGCGACAGGCCGGAGCCGTAGCGGCCGACGTGGCCGGTGAGCAGGGCCAGGTTGATCAGGGCCCGTACGTTGTCCGTCGCGTTGTGGTGCTCGGTGATGCCGAGCGTCCAGCACAGCTGGGCGCGGTCGGCGCGGGCGTAGGCGTGGGCCAGCTCGCGGATGGCGTGCGCGGGCACGCCGGTGACCTGCTCGGCGGCGCTCAGCGTCCAGGGCTCGATCGACTCCTTGAACTCCTCGAACCCGATCGTGGCCCGCTCGATGAACGCCTCGTTGTGCAGCCCCGCGTGGATGATCTCCCTGGCCACCGCGTGGGCCAGGGGGATGTCCGTGCCCACGTTCAGCCCCAGCCACAGGTCGGCCCACTGGGCGGTGCCGGTGCGCCGCGGGTCCACCGCGAACATCCGCGCGCCGTTGTGGATGCCCTTCAGCACGTGCTGGAAGAAGATGGGGTGGGCGTTACGCGCCGCCGAACCCCACATGACGATCACATCGGTGTCCTCCACCTCCTGGTAGGAGGACGTGCCGCCACCACTGCCGAACACCGCCGACAGCCCCGCCACGCTCGGCGCGTGGCAGGTGCGGTTGCAGGAGTCCACGTTGTTGGTGCCGATCACCACGCGGGTGAACTTCTGCCCGACGTAGTTCATCTCGTTGGTGGAACGGGCGCACGACAACATGGCGAAGCAGTCGGGCCCATGCGCGGCGAGATTGCGGCGGAAGCCCTCCGCCGCCCGCTCCAGGGCCTCCTCCCAGGTCGCCCTGCGCAGCACGCCGTTCTCACGCACCAGTGGATGGGTCAGGCGGTCATAGCTCATGATCCCTCCATTCTGTATACAGGCTACGGTATTCTCTGCTAGCCCGCGCGGACAAGGTTGGCGTTGAGGAGGTCGCTCACGGCGTGGATCGCGCGCAGCGTCGGCACCTCGGCGCCGGTGAGGTCGGCCAGCTCGACCACCGCCGCGAGCAGCACGTCCAGCTCCAGCGGCTTGCCCTTCTCCAGGTCCTGCAGCGTGGAGGTCTTGTGCTCGCCCGCCTTCTCCGCTCCTTTCAGGCGGCGTTCGATGGAGATCCCCGGGTCGCAGCCGACCCTCCTGGCCACCTCGACGGTCTCCCGCATCATGGCCACGACCAGCTCCCTGGTGCCGTCGTGGCGGCAGATCCCGGCCATCGTCGCCCTGGCCAGCGCGCTGATGGGGTTGAAGGCGATGTTGCCCATGAGCTTGACCCACACGTCCTTGCGCAGGTCGCGTTCCACCGGGCACTTGAGCCCGCCGGCTATCGCGGCCTGGCTGAAGGCGGCGCACCGCTCGGTCAGCTCGCCGTCCGGCTCGCCGATGGAGAAGCGGGTGCCTTCGAGGTGGCGGATCACGCCGGGCCGCTCGATCTCGGTGGCGGCGTACACGACGCAGCCGACGGCACGGTGCAGGGGCAGGGCGGTCGTGACCGCCCCGCCCGGGTCGACGCTCTCGATGCGGTAGCCCTCGTAGGGGCCCTTGAGCCCGTGGAAATACCACCACGGGATGCCGTTCTGCGCGGCGATGATGCTCGTGGCATCGTGCAGGAGCGGCCTGATCATGGGGCCCGCGGAGGCGTAGCTGTTCGCCTTGAGGCCCAGGAAGATGTGGTCCACCGGGCCGACCTGGGTGGGGTCGTCGGTGGCATGAGGATGGGCGGTGAAATCGCCCCTGGGGGTGAGCACCCGCACACCGGCGCGGCGTATCGACTCCAGGTGCTCGCCTCTCGCGATGAGGTGCACCTCGACCCCCGCCCGGTGGAGGGCGGCCCCCACGTATGCGCCGATGGCGCCGGCGCCAAGAACAGCGACCTTCATGCTGCGCTCCGTTCTCGCGTCGGATTTGCATTCGGTATACAGTATGGAAAAACGCGGGTCAAGGAGCATGCCTATGACCGTTCTTCGGCATGATCTAGTGGTGGAATCGACGACCTGGGTGACCGCACGGGCCCTCGCGAAGGGGGCCGCGACGCCCCTCGAGCCCGCGTCCGTGCCGCTCGCCGACGCTCTCGGCAGCCGACTGGCCGCGCCTTTGACGGCGCTGGTGGCGGTGCCGGGGGTGGACGTCTCGGCGATGGACGGCTACGCGGTGGCCGGCGCCGGCCCGTGGCGGGTGGCCGGCCGGGTGCTGGCCGGCGGCGCCTGCTACGACGACGAGCTGCGGCCGGGGGAGGCGGTCGAGATCGCCACCGGCGCCCCGACGCCCGCGGGGGCGTCGGCGGTGCTGCCCTACGAGCAGGCCGCGGTGGACGGGACGCGGGTGAACGGCGTCGCCGAGCTCGGGCGGCACATCCGGCGGCGGGGCGAGGACATCGCCGAGGGCGCGGTCGTGCTGGGCGCGGGCGCGGTGGTGACCCCGGTGGCGCTCGGGCTGGCCGCCGCGCTGGGCCACGACGAGCTGCTGGTACGGCCCCGCCCCCGCGTGGCGGTGCTGATCACCGGGGACGAGGTCGTGCACGAGGGCCTCCCCGCGCCGGGCCGGGTGCGCGACGCCATCGGCCCGTTCCTGCCGGGGCTGGTGGCGTGGGCCGGCGGCCGGGTGGCGAGCACGGACGTGCTGCCCGACGGCCGGGAAGCGCTCCGCGCCGCGCTGGCCGCCGGGGCGGCGGACGTGGCCGTCGTGTGCGGCGCGTCGTCCAAGGGCCCGGCCGACCACCTCCGAGCCGTGCTCGGCGACCTCGGCGCCGACGTGATCGTCGACGGCGTCGCCGTCCGGCCCGGGCACCCGCAGCTGCTGGCCCGGCTGCCGGGCGGGTCGCTGGTCGTCGGCCTGCCGGGGAACCCGTTCGCGGCCCTCGGCGCGGCCCTCACACTGCTCGCCCCCATCCTGCGCGAACTGGCCGGCACCCATGCCCGCACGGAGGCGTCGGCGCTGGCCGGAGCGGTGCGGGCGCATCCCCGCGACACGCGGCTCGTGCCGGTCAGGAGGTCCGGCCGGGGCGCGGTGCCGGTGGGGCACGACCGGCCGGGTTCGCTGTGGGGGGCGGCGCTGGCAGACGCGCTGGCCGTCGTCCCCCCGGGGTGGGCCGGTGAGCAGGTCGAGCTGATCGAGTTGCCTCCGGGGGGCTAGACAGGCCGAACGGGAGGGAGTAACCATTGCGGTCATACGGTATGCAGTATGCGGAAGACAGCCGACGCCGTGAAAGGGTGGCATGATGTCGGAAACGATCTCTGGTGGTCATCTCGTAGCCAAGGCACTCAAGGCCGAGGGCGTGGACGTGATCTACACGCTCTGCGGCGGCCACATCATCGATATCTACGACGGCTGCGTCGATGAGGGCATCGAGGTCATCGACGTACGCCACGAACAGGTGGCGGCGCACGCGGCCGACGGGTACGCGCGCATCACCGGCAAGCCCGGCTGCGCTGTGGTCACCGCCGGGCCGGGCACGACCGACGCGGTGACCGGCGTGGCCAACGCCTTCCGCGCGGAGAGCCCCATGTTGCTCATCGGCGGCCAGGGAGCGCTGAGCCAGCACAAGATGGGCTCGCTGCAGGACCTGCCGCACGTGGACATGATGAACCCGATCACGAAGTTCGCGGCCACGGTGCCCAGCACGGAGCGGGTGGCGGACATCGTGTCGATGGCCTTCCGCGAGTGCTACAACGGCGCGCCGGGCCCGTCGTTCCTGGAGATCCCGCGCGACGTGCTCGACGCGAAGGTCCCCTTGGAGAAGGCGCGCATCCCCAAGGCGGGGCACTACCGGGCCTCGACCCGCCAGCAGGGCGACCCCGAGGCGATCGAGCGGCTGGCCGACATGCTGGCGCACGCTGAGAAGCCGTGCATCCTGCTCGGGAGCCAGGTGTGGACGTGCCGGGCCACGGACGCCGCGATCGACTTCGTCCGCGCCCTGAACGTGCCGGCGTACATGAACGGCTCGGGCCGCGGCACGCTCCCGCCCGGCGACCCGCACCACTTCCAGCTCAGCCGCAGGTACGCCTTCACCAACGCCGACCTGATCATCATCGTCGGCACCCCGTTCGACTTCCGGATGGGCTACGGCAAGCGCCTGTCGCCGACCGCCACCGTGGTCCAGATCGACCTCGACTACCGCACCGTCGGCAAGAACCGCGACATCGACCTGGGGATCGTCGGCGACGCCGGCCTCGTCCTGGCGGCGGCGGCCCAGGCCGCCAGCGGCCGGATCGAGAACGCGGTCACCAAGCGCAAGGAGTGGATGGACGAGCTGCGCGCGGTCGAGACCCAGGCGTACGAGAAGCGCCTGCCCCGCCAGCTCTCCGACGCCCAGCCCATCGACCCCTACCGCCTGGTCCACGAGATCAACGAGTTCCTCACCGAGGACACGATCTACATCGGCGACGGCGGCGACATCGTCACCTTCTCGGGCCAGGTCGTGCAGCCCAAGTCGCCGGGCCACTGGATGGACCCGGGCCCGCTCGGCACGCTCGGCGTCGGCATGGCGTTCGCGATGGCGGCCAAGCAGGCGCGGCGCGACAAGGAGGTGCTCTGCCTGTTCGGCGACGGCGCCTTCAGCCTGACCGGCTGGGACTTCGAGACCATGGTCCGCTTCGACCTGCCGTTCATCGGAGTCATCGGCAACAACTCGTCCATGAACCAGATCAGGTACGGCCAGGCCGCCAAGTACGGCGAGGACCGCGCCCGCGTCGGCAACACCCTCGGCGACATCCGCTACGGCGACTTCGCCAAGCTGCTCGGCGGCTACGGCGAGGAGGTGCGCGACCCGGCCGAGATCCGCCCCGCGCTGGAGCGGGCCAGGGAGTCGGGCAAGCCCTCGCTGATCAACGTGTGGGTCGACCCAGAGGTCTACGCCCCCGGAACCATGAACCAGACGATGTACAAGTAGGGGAGCGCCACGATGAAGGCCCTCGAAGGTGTCCGCGTCCTCGACATGACCCACGTCCAGTCGGGCCCGTCCTGCACCCAGCTGCTCGCCTGGCTGGGCGCGGACGTCGTCAAGCTGGAGGCCCCGACCGGCGACATCACCCGGCAGCAGCTCCGCGATCTCCCGGACGTCGACAGCCTCTATTTCACGATGCTCAACTGCAACAAGCGCAGCATCACCCTCAACATGAAGAGCGAGCGCGGCAAGGAGATCTTCACCGAGCTGGTGAAGAGCGCCGACATCCTGGTGGAGAACTTCGGCCCGGGCGCGGTCGACCGCATGGGCTTCACCTGGGACCGCCTCCAGGAGCTCAACCCGCGCCTGATCTACGCCTCGATCAAGGGCTTCGGCACCGGTAAGTACGCCAAGTTCAAGGCGTACGAGGTGATCGCCCAGGCCATGGGCGGCTCGATGACCACCACCGGCTTCGAGGAGGGCCCGCCGCTGGCCACCGGGGCGCAGATCGGCGACTCGGGCACCGGCATCCACGCGGTCGCCGGCATCCTGGCCGCCCTCTACCAGCGCCAGCAGAGCGGCCGGGGGCAGCGCGTACAGGTGGCCATGCAGCACGCCGTGCTGAACCTGTGCCGCGTCAAGCTCCGCGACCAGCAGCGCCTGGCGCACGGCCCGCTGCGCGAGTACCCGAACAAGGCCTTCGGCGACGAGGTGCCCCGTTCGGGCAACGCCAGCGGCGGCGGCCAGCCCGGCTGGGCGGTGCGCTGCGCGCCCGGCGGACCCAACGACTACATCTACGTGATCGTGCAGCCGGTCGGCTGGAAACCCATCTCGAACATCATCGGCCGCCCCGAGCTGGCCGAGGACCCCGAGTGGGCCACGCCCGAGGCGCGGCTGCCGAAGCTGGACAAGATGTTCCAGCTCATCGAGGAGTGGACGATCCGCCACGACAAGTGGACGGTCCTCGACCGGCTCAACGCCGAGAACATCCCGTGCGGGCCGATCCTGTCCACCAAGGAGCTGGTCCAGGACGAGAGCCTGCGCGAGGAGGGCATCGTCGTCACGGTCGACCACCCGGAGCGCGGCGAGTTCGTGACCGTCGGCAGCCCGCTGCAGCTGTCGGACTCCCCGGTGGACGTCCGCACCCCGCCCCTGCTCGGCGAGCACAACCAGGAGATCTACGGCGAGCTCGGCGTGAGCGCGGAGGAGCTGGCCGACCTTAAGACGAACGGAGTCATCTAGTGGAGCGGCGAGTAGGGTCCGACAGCGGCAGCTCCCATGGCCAGCGAGTACCCGTAGGGAGCGCGAGCATGGGCGCAGTCCGCGAAGTCATCGAGAAGGCGCTCGCCGAGGGCCGCACGGCCCTGACCGCCCCCGAGGGGCGCAGGATCTGCGAGGAGTACGGCATCGCCACCCCGGGCGAGGGCCTGGCCACCTCGGCCGGCGAGGCGGTCTCGATCGCCGAGCGCATCGGCCTCCCGGTCGTCCTGAAGATCGTCTCCCCGGACATCCTGCACAAGACCGACGCGGGCGGCGTGCTGGTCGGCCTGAAGAGCGCGGAGGAGGTCCGCGCCGGCTACGACACGATCCTCGCCAACGCCCGCGCCTACGACGCCGACGCCACCATCGACGGCGTCCAGGTGCAGCAGCTCGTCGGCGGCGGCCACGAGGTCATCGTCGGCGCCGTCACCGACCCCACATTCGGCAAGGTGATCGCGTTCGGGCTGGGCGGCGTCCTGGTCGAGGTGCTCAAAGATGTGACCTTCCGCCTCGCCCCCGTCTCGGGAGAAGATGCGCTTGGGATGCTGGACGACATCAGGGCGGCAGAAGTGCTCCGTGGTGCCCGGGGGGCCGAGCCCGCCAACCGCGAGGCACTGGCGGAGCTGATCGAGCGCGTCGGCCGGCTGGTCTCCGACTTCCCCGAGATCCTCGAGGTGGACCTCAACCCCGTCTTCGCCGACGCGAACGGCGCGGTGGCCGCCGACGTGCGCATCCTCATCGGCGACAAGCCCGCCGAGGTCGTCCGCCTGCCGCAGGAGGAGATCCTCCGGCAGATGACGCGGATCTTCAAGCCGCGCGCGGTGGCCGTGATCGGCGCCTCCGCCGAGACCGGCAAGATCGGCAACTCGGTCATGCGCAACCTCATCAACGGCGGCTACCAGGGGCAGATCTTGCCGATCAACCCCAAGGCCGACGAGATCATGGGGCTGACCGCGTACAAGAGCATCTCGGACGTGCCCGGCGACGTGGACGTGGCCGTGTTCGCGATCCCCGCCAAGTTCGTGGCGCCGGCGCTGGAGGAGGCCGGGCGGAAGGGCGTGGCGGGCGCGATCATGATCCCGTCGGGGTTCGCCGAGACGGGGAACGTGGAGGGCCAGAAGGAGATCGTCGAGATCGCGCGCAGGCACGGCGTGCGCATGCTCGGGCCCAACATCTACGGCTACTACTACACGCCGGAGAACCTCTGCGCGACGTTCTGCACCCCGTACGACGTCAAGGGGAGCGTGGCGCTGACCTCGCAGAGCGGCGGCATCGGCATGGCCATCCTGGGCTTCAGCCGCACCACCAAGATGGGCGTCTCGGCCATCGTCGGCGTCGGCAACAAGGCCGACGTGGACGAGGACGACCTGCTGACCTTCTTCGAGCAGGACGACAACACCAAGGCCGTCGCCATGCACCTGGAGGACCTCAAGGACGGCCGCGGCTTCGTCGAGGCCGCGCGCCGGGTCGTCAGGCAGAAGCCGGTCATCGTGCTCAAGGCCGGCCGCACCGCGATGGGCGCGCGGGCGGCGGGCTCCCACACGGGCGCGCTGGCGGGCGACGACAAGGTCTACGACGACATCCTGCGGCAGGCCGGGGTCGTGCGCGCGCCGGGGCTCAACGACATGCTCGAATACGCCCGCGCGCTGCCGATCCTGCCCGCGCCCAAGGGCGAGAACGTCGTCATCATCACCGGGGCCGGCGGCTCGGGCGTGCTGCTGTCGGACGCCATCGTGGACGCCGGGCTGACGCTCATGGACATCCCGCCCGACCTGGACACGGCCTTCCGCGCCTACATCCCGCCCTTCGGCGCGGCGGGCAACCCCATCGACATCACCGGCGGCGAACCGCCCTCGACCTACGAGAACACGGTCCGCCTCGGCCTGGCCGACGAGCGCATCCACGCGCTGGTCCTGGGCTACTGGCACACGATCGTGACGCCGCCGATGGTCTTCGCCGAGCTCATCGCCCGTGTCGTGGCAGAGGAGCGGGCGAAGGGCAACGTCAAGCCGGTCGTGGCGTCACTCGCCGGCGACACCGAGGTGGAGGAGGCCAGCGAGTACCTGTTCGAGCACGGCGTGGTCGCGTACCCGTACACGACGGAGAAGCCCGTGGCGGTCCTCGGCGCGAAATACCGCTGGGCCAGGGCTGCCGGTCTGTTGCGCTAAGAGCCGAGCTGCAACAGACCGGGTGAGGGGGCTATTCGGGGCGCACGAAGAAGCAACAACCCCCCAGGAGGTCCGTAGGTGGACACATCGAAAACACCACCGGCGACGGCCACGCCGCCGGTCGAGGACGAACGAGTATGGAAAGCGGGCCGGCTTGAGCCGATGCCCATCAGGAAGCTGCCCGACGCGCCTCCGTCGGTGCACATTCTCGGGCCGACGGTCTTCCTCGTCGCGCTGGGCGTGGGCATGGGCGAGTCGTACATGTGGCCCAGGCTGGTGCTGCTGTTCGGGCCCGAGATCAGGTGGCTGTTCCTGATCGGCGTCACGCTGCAGGCCTTCGTGATGCTGGAGATGGCGCGGTACGCCATGGCGACGGGGGAGAGCATCTTCTCCGGCGCGGCGCGGGTGTTCAAGCCGCTGATGTGGTTCTTCTTCATCGTGGCCATCGCCGTCTACATCTGGCCGGGACACCTGTCGGCCGGAGCGGCGGCGTTCGAGGAGATAACCGGCATCCCGTGGATGGTGACCGCCATCATCGGGCTCGTCCTGGTCGGGGTGGTGTTCAGCCTGGCCAAGGTGATCTACAACGTGCTGGAGAACGTGCTGTCGCTGCTCATCGGCACACTCGTGCTCGGCACGGCGGTGGTCGCGGCCATGGTCGGCTCCTGGGGCGACGTGGCCTCCACGCTCACGGGCATGTTCTCCTTCGGCTACTTCCCGTCGGAGGCCATGTCGGAGGCCTGGTTCCCCGTCATCGTGGGGGCGTGCGCCTTCGCCGGGCCCTCCGGCATGCAGCAGATGTGGTACACGCTGCACCTGCGTGACTCCGGGGCCGGCATGGGCGCGCACATCCCGCAGATCCGCGGGCTGCGGCACGCGGGCCAGGAAGAGGAGATGCCCGCGCGCGGGTTCATGTTCGACACCGAGGACCCGGCTGAGATGGCCAAGTGGAAGGGGTGGCGGCGCTGGGTCACGTTCGACGCGCTGCTGCTGTTCTGGGGCGTCACCATGCTGGTGACGATCTCGTTCACGGTGATCGCGCAGTCCGCCGTGCGGCTGAACCCGGGCGTGCGGACCGTCATCCAGGGCGACGACCGCGAGGTGGCGCTCACCGCGATGGCCGGCGCCGTCTCCCACGCGGGCAGCTCGGTGCTCGGGGCGGTCTTCCTCGGGTTCATCGCGCTGATCGGCCTGAACGCCACCCTGGGGCTGTTCGACTCGTTCTCCCGGGGCCAGGCTGACATGACGTACCACTTCGTGCCCGGGGCGAAGAAGCTGGGCATGTCGCGCCTGTACGGGGTCTTCCTCTGGGGCGTGATCCTCTTCGGCATCCTGATCCTGCTGTTCGGGCCGGCCGACGGGCCGAGCGGGATCCTGGACACGCTGGCGTTCCTGTCGACGTTCGCGATGGGGGCGTACTGCGTGACCCTGCTCCTGGTGAACAACCGCATGCTGCCCAAACCGATCAGGCCCAAGTGGTGGACGAACGTCATCATCGGCTTCGGTGCGGTGTTCTACCTGGGGATGCTGTTCTACAGCCTGTTCGCCTTCGGCGTGGTCGTGGGCTGATGGACGGACGGCACAGCCTCGAACTCGCCCTGCCAGGGGCGTCGATCGGAGCCGTCGCCGGAGCCATGGCCGGTGGGCTGACCCTGTTCGCGGGGCAGCCCACCGGGATGGCCGCGCTGTCGGCCCTGTCACTCGCCGTGCCGCTCGCCCTCTTCGGCGGCCTGTACGGCGTGCTGCTCGGCCACGGCGTGTTCCGTCCGGGGACCTTCGGGCCGGTGGGCCTGTACTGGGTGGCGGCCTTCCCCGTGTCCCGGCTCGCACAGGAGAGCCTGGTCGGGATCGGCCTGGCCGACGGAGTGCTGCCCTTCCTGGCCTACCAGGCGATGGTGAGCCTCGGCTTCGCGATCGGCTTCGTCTGGCTGCACGAGCGGATCATGCCGCACTGGCTGATCCATCGCGCCGCCGCCAACCCGCTGGCCAAGGACCTGCTCGGCCTCTACGTCCGGCACGCGGGGATGTTACGCGCACGGAAGGGGCACCGCCGGTGAACCTGCCCCCCTGGATCTGGCTGGCCACGATCGCCGGCTTCGCGCTCGTGCTCGCCGTGGACTTCTGGCTCGTCGTCAGGAGGCCGCACGAGCCGTCCATGAAGGAGTGCGTGGCCTGGGTCTCGTTCTACGTCGCCCTGGCCGCGGCCTTCGGCGTCGGCCTCCTGCTGCTGTCGGGCCCCGCGCACGGCGGGGAGTTCTTCGCCGGCTGGATCACCGAGTATTCGCTCAGCGTGGACAACCTCTTCGTCTTCCTGCTGATCATGAGCCGCTTCCAGGTGCCGCGGAAGTACCGCCAGAAGGTGCTGCTCATCGGCATCATCCTGGCGCTGGCGATGCGCGGCGCGTTCATCGCCGCCGGCGCCGGCGCGGTGGCCAGGTTCGACTGGCTCTTCTACGTGTTCGGCGCCTTCCTCGTCTACACGGCGTGGAAGCTGATGGGAGGCGAGGACGACGAGGCGGAGTTCTCCGAGAACGTCGCCCTGCGCGCGGTGCGCCGGGTGCTCCCGACCACGGACACCTATCACGGCGCCCGGCTCACCGTGCACCTCGGGCGCAGGATGGTCACCCCGATGCTGATCGTCATGGTCGCCATCGGGACCACCGACCTGCTCTTCGCGCTCGACTCCATCCCGGCCATCTTCGGCCTCACCAAGGAGCCCTACCTGGTCTTCACCGCCAACGCCTTCGCCCTCATGGGGCTGCGCCAGCTCTTCTTCCTCATCGGCGGGCTGCTCGACCGGCTCGTCTACCTGAGCAAGGGGCTGTCGGTGGTGCTGGCCTTCATCGGCGTGAAGCTGATCCTCGAGGCCCTGCACCACGACGGTGTGTCGTGGGCGCCGGAGATCCCGATCATGGTCTCCCTCGGCGTCATCATCGGCACCCTCGCCGTCACCACGGTGCTGAGCCTCATCAAGTCGGCCCGCGACGCGAGGGCGTCGGCCGCGGCCTCGGAGGGGGTGGAGCCCGAGCCCGTGGAACGCTGACCACGCCGCGGCATCGGGGCGATCGTCCCTGCCGCGGCTTCTCAGTGACGGGGGCAGTCGTGTACGTCGTGCTCCACGGCGGCCCATTCGCGCAGGTAGCGGTCCGCCTCGTCGGCGGAGTAGTGCTTGTTGAGAGCTGTGCTCAGGCCCAGGCCGATCATGCGGCCGTCCGCTGCCTGGCCCGGTGGATCACCGAGGAGAAAGCGGATCAATGCCTTCATGGTGCACCTCCTTCTGTCCGGCTCCATCCTCTACCCGAGGTGTTTCGGAGCATGCGGTCTCTTGTGAACGACAGATCAACCCGGCTGTCGCGTCCGGCGTCGCCGCACCGGCTTGGGCGCCGGCTGGACGGGCTCCTGCTCGCGCTGAGCCATGTACGAGGCGCGGGTGTGCTCGGTGTGCTCGCGCATGATCTTGGCCGCCCGTCGCTCGTCGCCCGCCTCGATGGCGTCGATCAGGGAGGTGTGCTCCTCCCACGACGCCATGCCGCGCTGGCGGGCCACCGGCGTGTGATACCACCGCACCCGCCTGGCCACCTGGCTGGCCAGCTCCGAGAGGACCTTGTTGCCCGACAGGGCGGTCACCAGGGCGTGCAGCTCGGAGTTGGTCGCCACGGCGGAGTCGACGTCGTCGGCCTCCACCGCCGCGATGCCCCGCGCGCACAGGGCGCGCAGCCGCTTGACGCCGTCCTCGCCCGCCTGCTTGGCGGCGAGCCGGGCGGACTCGGTCTCCAGCAGCGTGCGCACGGCCAGCAACTGGTCGGCCTCCTCCACCGTCGGGACGTGCACGAACGCGCCCTGGCCGGGGAACAGGTCGACCCAGCCCTCGCCGCTGAGCTGCTGCAGCGCCTCGCGGACCGGCTGCCTGGAGACGCCGAGCAACTCGGCCAGCTCGCTCTCCACGAGGTGCTGGCCCGGCTTGAGCTGCCCGGAGACGATGAGCTCCTGGATAGCCTCGATAACGCTCTCACGGAGCGTGGCAGGGCGGGGAATCTTGGCGGCCGTCGCCTGACCGGCCTGATCCGACAGCAACATGGTCACGTCTCCAGGGCTGCGTTACGGTTTTTAGTCGACTGCCTACAGCATACCGGCCAGGGATCTCTCCTGGCCGTGAGCCTCATCACAGGCACCCCCTGCCCCCGCCCCTCACCGTCACTCCATTTGCGCGCGCCGCCACGCGAGGGCCGCCAGCTCGCCCTCCTGCGCCTTTCGGAGCACCGCGTGAACGCGGCGCGGCACTGGAGGGACGGTGGCGGCGGGCGGTGGGTGTCACAGGGGGATGGTGGCCGGGAGGCCGGGGATGCGCAGGCGGGGGATGGCCAGGGCAGGGAGGGCGGCGAGGGCGGCGGCGACGGCGAGCGCGGTCACGGGCGTGCCCAGGGCGAACAGCGCCAGGGCGGCAGCTCCCGCTCCGGCCAGGGCCTTGGCGCTGTAGACGACGGCGTGGATCTCGCCCGCCCGCTCGACCCCGAAGAACTCCCGCACCAGGCTGGCGAGCAGCGGGTAGAACGCCCCGCCCCCGAGCCCGGCCGCCACGGCCCCGAGCCACAGCAGCGGCCCCCCGGCTGCCACGGGCTCGCCCGCACCCACGACGACCGCAGGCGTGGCGAGGGCGGTGGCGAGGAGCACCTGGCCGATGGCCAGGGCGGTCAGGACGGCGGCGAGCACGCGGCGGCGTCCGAACAGCTCCGAGCAGCGCATCGCCACCGACCGGCTGGCCCCGTTCAGCGCCACCAGCACGGCCAGCGCGCCCCACGACCCGGTCCCCGCGACCACGATCACGTCGAAGACCGACACCGCGCCCGCGCACGTCAGGATCAGGGCCAGCGCCGGCAGCGTACGCGTGCGCAGCGCCTGGGCCGGCCCGAACTGCCGGGCCGCCTCCGGCGTCGTGCGCAACCGCGCCGCGTCCAGCGCGTGCGAGCGCGGGTCCACGTCCTCGGGCCACCACAGCGCGGGAGCCAGCCGCAGGTGCCGGGCCGCGGTCCCGATGGTCGCCAGCGCGACGACCGCCGCGACCATGAACGCCGTGGACGTGGCGGCCGGAGCGATCCCGGCCCAGACGAGCAGGGGCATCGCGCCGTAGCCGAAGGCGCCGGTGATCAGCCCGACCCGGGCGGCGGGCCGTTCCGGATACCAGGAGGAGACGACCTCGCCGCAGACCCCGTAGACCAGGCCCGCGCCCAGCCCGCCGAGGAGCGCGTACCCCAGGAAGGCGCCCGGGGCGCCCAACGGGGGCGCCGCCGCGGCGAGGCCGGCGAAGCTCAGGGCGGCTCCCGCGGCCAGGCTGGTACGGACGCCGAGGCGGCCCCGCCGTACCAGGTGGAGCGCGGGGAGGGCACCGGCGGCCTGGCAGGCGACCCAGACGGCCAGGAGGGTGAGCCCGGTGGCCTCCTTGGCCAGGAGGGCGGCGTAGCCGTACTGGAGCGGGCTGATCGCCGCCATGGCGCCCCAGGCCAGCCAGAACATGCGCGTGCGGTCGGTGGGGACGGGTCCGGGGAGGTACGAGCGCCCGCGCCAGTCTCTGATTGCATTCTCCATACTGTATGGAATATCCAGTAGACGAGAGCCTGTCGAGACCCTAGACGTGGGATTTTCCATACGGTATACCGTCTACAAAGGAGGCTCGAATGGACCTGTACGAGTACCAGGCGAAGGAGCTCTTCGGGCGTCATGGGATCCCGGTCCCGGCAGGCAGGATCGCGGCCACCCCGGCGGAGGCCCGCGCGATAGCGGCCGAACTGAACGCGCCCGTCGTCATCAAGGCCCAGGTGAAGACCGGCGGACGCGGCAAGGCCGGCGGGATCAGGACCGCGGCCGGGCCGGTCACCGCCGAGGCGGAGGCCGAACGTGTGATCGGGATGGACATCAAGGGGCACGTCGCGCGCAACGTGCTGGTCGAGACGGCGACCGTGCCGTTCGAGGAGTACTACGCGGCTTTCCTCGTCGACCGGGCTGAGGGCGCTTTCCTGGCGATGGTGTCCGGCCAGGGAGGCATGGAGATCGAGGAGCTGGCCGCCACCGACCCCGACGCCCTGGTGAAACTGCCGGTCGATCCGGCGACGGGCGTGGACGCGGACACCGCGCGCCTGCTGGCGGCCAAGGCCGGGCTGCCCGAGCAGGCGGCCGAGGTGCTGGAGAAGCTGTGGCGGGTCCTGGTCGCCGAGGACGCCCTGCTGGTCGAGGTGAACCCGCTGATCTGCACCACCGACCAGCGGATCGTGGCCCTCGACGGCAAGGTGACCCTGGACGACAACTCCGCGTTCCGGCACGCCTGGGAGTACGGCGAGACCACCGGCAGCTTGGAGGACCGCGCCCGGGCCAAGGGACTCAACTACGTCAAGCTCGACGGCCAGGTGGGCGTGATCGGCAACGGCGCCGGGCTGGTCATGAGCACGCTCGACGTGGTGGCCGGGGCCGGGGCCGCCCCGGCGAACTTCCTCGACATCGGCGGCGGCGCGTCCGCCAAGATCATGGCCGACGGGCTGGAGATCATCCTGGCCGACCCCGACGTGCGCTCGGTGCTGGTCAACGTCTTCGGCGGCATCACCGCCTGCGACGCGGTGGCCAGCGGCATCGTCACCGCACTCGAGCTCCTCGGCGAGCGCGGCCTGGCCAGGCCCATCGTCGTACGCCTGGACGGCAACAACGCCGAGGTGGGCCGGCGCATCCTGAGCGACGCCCGGCACCCGGCGGTCCGGCAGGTCTCCACCATGGACGGCGCCGCCGAGATGGCGGCCAGACTCGCGGCAGGTGCGTGATGGCGATCTTTCTGACCAAGGACAGCCGGGTGCTCGTGCAGGGCATGACCGGCGCGGAGGGCACCAGGCACACGGCCCGCATGCTGGCCGCTGGCACCGACGTCGTGGCCGGGGTGACGCCCGGCAAGGGCGGCCGGTCCGTGGACTTCGGCGAGCGCACGGTGCCCGTGTTCGGGTCCGTGGCCGAGGCGATGGCCGAGACGGGGGGCGACGTCTCCGTGGTGTTCGTGCCGCCGCGCTTCACCGGCCCGGCCGTGGAGGAGGCGGTCGAGGCCGGGATGCCCCTGTGCGTGGTGATCACCGAGGGCGTCCCCGTGCACGACGCCGTACGCTTCCGTGCCCTCGCGCACGGCCGCACCAGGATCATCGGCCCCAACTGCCCGGGGCTCATCAGCCCGGGGCAGTCCTCGGCCGGGATCATCCCCGCCGACATCACCTCCGCCGGGCGCATCGGGCTGGTGTCGAAGTCGGGCACGCTGACGTACCAGCTCATGTACGAGCTGCGCGACCTCGGCTTCTCCACCGCCGTCGGCATCGGCGGCGACCCGGTCGTCGGGACCACCCACATCGACTGCCTCCAGGCGTTCCAGGACGACCCCGGCACGGACGCCATCGTCATGATCGGCGAGATCGGCGGCGACGCCGAGGAGCGGGCCGCCGCCTACATCGCCGCGAACGTCACCAAGCCCGTGGTCGCCTACGTGGCCGGGTTCACCGCTCCTGAGGGCAAGACGATGGGGCACGCGGGCGCGATCGTGTCCGGCTCGTCCGGCACCGCCCAGGCCAAGAAGGAGGCGCTGGAGGCGGCCGGGGTCCGGGTCGGGAGCACCCCGTCGGAGACGGCCCGCCTCATGCGCTCGGTCCTCAGCCGGCGGGGTGCGGCGTGAGGTTCACTTTCACTGTCAACCTCTCCATTCTCTTCACCGATCTGCCGCTGCTGGAGCGGCCCGCGGCGGCGGCCAAGGCCGGGTTCGACGCGGTCGAGCTGTGGTGGCCGTTCGGCGTCCCCGATCCCGCGGGCGTCGAGCTGGCGGCGCTGCGGCAGGCGATCGAGGACGCCGGGGTGCGCCTGACCGGCCTCAACTTCGACGCGGGCGACATGGCCGCCGGCGAGCGCGGCCTGCTGGCCGGGCCGGACGGCTCCGCCCGGTTCCAGGCCAACATCGACGTGGCGGTCCAGCTGGCGGGCGAGCTCGGCTGCGGCGTGCTCAACGCCCTGTACGGCAACGATCCCGGCACCGACCGCGCTTTGGCCGTGGTCAACCTGCGCAGGGCGGCCGACGCGGCGGCCTCGATCGGCGCGACCGTGGTGGTCGAAGCCCTCAACTCCCACGAGAACCCGAAATATCCAATCACGTCGTCGCAGGCGGCGTTCGAGCTGATCGACGAGGTGGACCGGGAGAACGTGGCCTTCCTGGCCGACCTCTACCACCTGCACCGGATGGGCGAGGACGTCCTGGAGCTCATCGACCGGCACAGCGCCAGGTTCGGCCACGTGCAGATCGCCGACGACCCCGGCAGGGGACGCCCCGGCAGCGGGCGGATGCCGTACGACGAGATCTTCGCCCGGCTGGCGGCGGCGGGCTATCAGGGCCACGTCGGCCTGGAGTACCGGCACGAGGGGCCGGGCGCGTTCGACTGGAGGCAGGCGTGAACATCGGATTCGTCGGCTTGGGGATCATGGGCAGCCCGATGGCGGCCAACCTCCTCAAGGCCGGACATGTCGTGACCGGTTATGACGTGAGCGCCGAGCGGGTCGAACAGCTCGCCGGCCTGGGCGGCAAGGGCGCCTCCGGCGTGGTCGACGCGGTCGGCGGGGCCGACGTGGTGATCACCATGCTGCCCGACTCGCCGCAGGTGGAGGAGGTCGCGCCGCTGATCGTCGAGTACGGCCGCCCCAACCTGCTCTACATCGACATGAGCACCATCAGGCCCGAGACCTCCCGCTGGGTCGCCAGGCAGGCGGCGGCCGCCGGCGTACGGGCGGTGGACGCCCCGGTCAGCGGCGGCGAGCGCGGCGCGATCGACGGCACCCTGTCGATCATGGTGGGCGGGGCGGCCGAGGACGTCGAGGCGGCCCGGCCCGTCCTCGGCACCCTGGGCACGACCGTCGTGCACGTCGGCCCGGCCGGCGCGGGACAGACCGTCAAGGCGGCCAACCAGCTCGTCGTCGGCGGCATCTACGGGCTCGTGTCGGAGGCGATCGTGTTGCTCGAAGCCTCGGGCGTGGACCCCCTGGCGGGGCTGGACGTGCTCGCGGGCGGCCTGGCGGGCTCCAGGATCCTGGAGCTCAAGCGGCACACCATGGTCAGGCGGGAGTTCAACCCGGGCTTCCGGATCGACCTGCACCACAAGGACATGGGCATCGCCGTCGCCGCCGCCCGCGAGGCCGGGGTCAGCCTGCCGCTCACCGGGCAGGTCGCCCAGCTCGTGGCCGCGGCCAGGGCGCAGGGCCACGGCTCGCTCGACCACTCCGCCCTCCTCAAGGTCGTGGAAAGGCTCAACGCGTGAACGAGCGAAGCGAGAGAACCAGAAGCACAGCGAGGAAGCCTCTTCTGGCGGGTGACGAAGGAGCCCGTCAGAAGAGGATTCCGTGCATGGAGGCCGTGGTGGCGGTGCTGGAGTCGGAGGGGGTGGACACCGTCTTCGGCATCCCGGGCGCGGCCATCCTGCCGCTCTACGCCGCGCTCCAGCACAGCTCGATCAGGCACGTCACCGTACGCCACGAGGAGGGCGGCACCCACGCGGCCGACGGCTGGTCCAGGGTGACCGGGAACGTCGGCGTCTGCATCGGCACCTCCGGCCCCGCCGGCACGAACATGATCACCGGCCTCTACACCGCCCTGGCCGACTCGATCCCCATGATCTGCGTCACCGGCCAGGCGGTCTCCTCCAAGCTGCACCAGGAGGCGTTCCAGGCGGTGGACATCGTGGAGATCGCCCGGCCGGTGACCAAGTGGGCGGTGCAGCTCAAGGAGCCGGCGCAGGCGCCGTGGGTGTTCAGGGAGGCGTTCAGGATCGCCCGGTCGGGACGGCCCGGCCCGGTGCTCATCGACCTGCCGGTGGACGTGCAGCGCGGGACCTGCCTGTACGACCGGGAGCTGGACGCGCCGCTGCCAGTCGATGAGCCCGCGCCGCTGCCCAGAGCCGTGCGCAAGGCCGTGGACCTGCTGTCCGGGGCCAGGCGGCCGATCATCCTGGCCGGCGGCGGCGTGATCATCGCGGACGCCACCGACGAGCTGCGCGCGCTGGCCGAGCACCTCCAGGTGCCCGTGCAGGTGACGCTCATGGGCAAGGGCGCCTTCCCCGAGGACCACCCGCTGTTCGCGGGCATGGCGGGCATCCAGACCCAGACGCGGTGGGGCAACGCCGCCTTCTTGGAGAGCGACCTGGTGCTGGCCGTCGGGGCCCGCTTCGGCGACCGGCACACCGGCGACCTCGACGTCTATCGCCGGGGCCGCACGTTCGTGCACGTGGACATCGAGCCCACGCAGATCGGCCGGGTCTTCGAGCCCGACCTGGGGATCGTCGGGCACGCCCGTCCGGTGCTGGCGGAGCTGCTGCACGAGGCGCGCCGCCGCGGCGGGCCGCGCCAGCCGGGCAAGTGGGTACGGAAGGTCGCCGACCTGCGCAGGACGATGGCCCGCCGCGACGACTTCGACGACGTCCCGATCAAGCCGCCCCGGGTGTTCAGGGAGATCAACGAGTATTTCGGCAGGGACACCACGTTCGTCACCGCCATCGGGCTCTACCAGATCTGGTCGGGTCAGTTCCAGACGACCTACCTGCCGCGCCGCTACCTGGTGTGCGGCCAGGCCGGGCCGCTGGGCTGGGAGGTGCCCGCGGCGATGGGCGTCAAGTGCGCGCATCCGGAGCGGCAGGTCGTGGCGGTGGTGGGCGACTACTCCTTCCAGTTCCTCATGGAGGAGGTGGCGGTGGCCGCCCAGTACCGGATCCCGTTCGTCATCGTCATGATCAACAACGAGTATCTGGGCCTCATCAGGCAGGCCGAGATCCCGTACGGCATGAACTACGCCGTGGACCTGCACTACGGAGAAGGCGGCATCGACCATGTCAAGGCCATGGAGGCGTTCGGCTGCCCCGCGCGCCGGGTGGAGCTGCCTGGCGACATCCGGGACGCGCTCGCCTGGGCGACGGCGGAGTCGGCGCGGGAGCGGCTGCCGGTGCTCGTGGAGGTGATGGTGGAGCGCGAGGCCAACGCCGCCATGGGGCCCTCGCTGGAGGCGATCAAGGAGTTCGAGCCGCTGCCCGAGCTCATCACCGCCGACTGGTCCGACTGAGGAGGAGCGCATGCGGATCAAGCCGGGTACGGCCTGGCGGGACGCCTACGAACGGTGCTGTTCGGCGGCCCCCGAGGCATTCCACGACGACCGGGTGCTCAATCACTGGGGTGGCATCTGGCACCGCGACGGGCGCCCCGTGCCCGGCTTCTCGCCGCTGGACGGCACCGCCATCGCGGGCCTGCCCCGGATCGACCGGGCGGGCGCGGGACGGGCGGTGGCGGGCGCGGTGGAGGAGCACCGGCGGTGGCGGCACCTGCCGCTCGCCGAGCGCAAGGCGATGGTGTCGGCCGCCGTCGAGTCGATGGCCGCCCATCGCGACCTGCTGGCCCTGCTGCTGGTCTGGGAGATCGGCAAGCCGTGGAAGACGGCCTGCGCGGACGTGGACCGCTGCCTGGACGGCGTGCGGTGGTACGTGGCCGAGATCGACCGCATGGTCGCCGGGCGGATGCCGCTGCCCGGGCCCGTCAGCAACATCGCGAGCTGGAACTACCCGATGAGCGTGCTCATGCACGCCATGCTCGTGCAGGCGCTGGCCGGCAACGCGGTGATCGCCAAGACCCCCACGGACGGCGGCCTGTGCTGCCTGACGCTCGCTTGCGCGCTGGCGGTGCGCGAGGGGCTGCCGTTCACGCTGGTGAGCGGGGGAGGGGCGGAGCTGTCGCCGGTGCTGGCCGGCGGGCGGGCCCTGGGCAGCGTGTCGTTCGTGGGCGGCCGGGACGCGGGGGCCAAGGTGGCGACCTCGCTGGCCGACCTCGGACGCCGGCACGTGCTGGAGCAGGAGGGGCTGAACTGCTGGGGTGTCTGGGAGTACGGCGACTGGGAGCTGCTCACGAGGCAGATCCGGGCGTCGTTCGACTACGGCAAGCAGCGGTGCACGGCCTATCCGCGGTTCGTGGTGCAGCGGTCGCTGTTCCACGAGTTCCTGGGGGCGTACCTGGCGGCGGTGGGGTCCCTGCGGTTCGGCCATCCGCTCGCGGTGGCCGACGCCGACGATCCGCTGCCGGAGCTGGACTTCGGGCCGCTGATCAACGCCTCCAAGGCCAAGGAACTGGCCGACCAGGTGGACGAGGCGGTGGCCAGGGGTGGGGTGCCGGTGCACCGGGCGTCGCTCGACGCCGGACATTTCCTGCCGGGGCAGGATATTTCGGCTTATCTTGCGCCGACGGCGCTCCTCAACCCGCCCCGCTCCTCACCCCTCTTCCACGCCGAGCCGTTCGGGCCCGTGGACACCATCGTGCTGGTGGACACGGAGGCCGAGCTGCTGGCCGCCATGAACGCCAGCAACGGCGCCCTGGTGGCCACGCTGTCGTGCGACGAGGAGGAGACGTTCGGCCGGCTGGCGCCGGAGGTGCGGGCGTTCAAGGTGGGGCACAACCGGCCGCGCTCGCGCGGCGACCGCGAGGAGCTGTTCGGCGGGCTCGGGGCGTCCTGGCGCGGCGCGTTCGTCGGCGGCGAGCTGCTGGTGCGGGCCTCCACCACGGGCCCGGACGGCGAGCGCCTGCCGGGCAACTTCCCCCACTACACGCTCCTGCCCTAGGGGGCGATGAGGCCGAAGCGGGTCGCCGCCAGCAGCACCAGGAAGGTCAGCATGGCGACCCGCATCACCTTTCCGCCGATCCCCAGCGACGGCCACGACAGGTATGCCAGCCAGCCGATGAAGACGATCACCGGCAGCACGGCCACGCCGCCCAGCGGGTTGGCCACGGCGAACCCGGCCAGCAGCAGGACCACCAGCACCGCCGGCGCCGTCCATCGGGGCACCTGGGTGAACAGGTAGGTCATCGGCACGGCGCTGCGCTGCTCGACGGTCTTGCGCAGGCCGGTCGCGCCCGGCGTGAAGAACTGCTCGCCCTTGGGAAGCGGGCGCTTGCTGTCTGGGGCCACACCCGGAGCCTACGGGAGAAGGACCGCCGGGCGGGCCGCCCGGAGGCGGCGCGACGCGTCTAATCTGGTCGGGTGCTCGCCGTGATCCGATACACCGTTCCAGAGTCCCAGTCCCAAGACTTCGTCAAGCAGGGCCACACCATCCTTGACACGCTCGCCGCCCAGCCGGGCTTCCAGCGTGGCAGGCTGGCCCGTTCGGTCGATGAGCCCAACCTGTGGGCCCTGGTCACGGAGTGGGAGGGCGCCGGTTTCTACCGCAGAGCGCTCTCCGCTGGCCGGATGGCGATGTATCCGCTGATGATTCTCATGGTCAACGAACCCAGTGCGTTCGAGGACGTTTACACGCAGGAAGGCACTTAACGATTACTGGCGCGCGAGAGGGCCCGCGCGTCCCCTAAGCTGGGATCTCACCAATTTCACTCGCCGACCTCCAGCCGGAAAGAGAATCAACCAAAATGGCACGACGCACCGACGTCATGGACACCATCGTCAGCCTCGCCAAACGCCGCGGGCTCGTATACCCGTCGAGCGAGATCTACGGCGGACTGCGCGCGTCGTGGGACTACGGTCCACTGGGTGTCGAGCTCAAGAACAACGTCAAGCGGCAGTGGTGGCTGTCGACGGTCCAGTCGCGCGACGACGTGGTGGGCCTCGACTCCAGCGTGGTGCTGGCCCCCGAGGTGTGGCGGGCCAGCGGTCACGTCGAGACCTTCACCGACCCGCTGACCGAGTGCCTCTCCTGCCACAAGCGCTTCCGCGCCGATCACCTGATCGAGGCGTACGAGGAGAAGAACGGCAAGGAGCCCGAGGGCGGCCTGGCCGACATCACCTGCCCCAACTGCGGCAACAAGGGCACCTTCACCGAGCCCAGGCAGTTCAGCGGCCTGCTCAAGACCTACCTCGGCCCCGTCGAGGACGAGTCGGGCCTGGCCTACCTGCGCCCCGAGACCGCGCAGGGCATCTTCATCAACTACCTCAACGTGCAGCAGTCGGCGCGCAAGAAGATCCCGTTCGGCATCGGCCAGATCGGCAAGTCGTTCCGCAACGAGATCACGCCGGGCAACTTCATCTTCCGCACCCGCGAGTTCGAGCAGATGGAGATGGAGTTCTTCGTCAAGCCCGGCACGGACGAGGAGTGGCACCAATACTGGATCGACGAGCGCTACCGCTGGTACTCCGATCTGGGCATCAACAAGGACAACCTGCGCCTTTACGAGCACCCGAAGGAGAAGCTGTCCCACTACTCCAAGCGCACCGTCGACATCGAGTACCGCTTCAACTTCACCGGCTCCGAGTGGGGTGAGCTCGAGGGCGTCGCCAACCGCACCGACTTCGACCTGACCGCCCACTCCAAGGCGTCGGGCACCGACCTGAGCTTCTTCGAGCAGGACACGGGGGAGCGCTACGTCCCCTACGTCATCGAGCCCGCGGCCGGTGTCGACCGCGCCACGCTGACGTTCCTGCTCGACGCCTACAGCGAGGACGAGGCCCCCAACGCCAAGGGCGTCATGGAGAAGCGTACGGTCATGCGGCTCGACCACCGGCTCGCGCCGGTCAAGGCCGCGGTGCTGCCGCTCTCGCGCAACGCCGACCTGTCGCCGAAGGCCCGTGACCTGGCCGCGCAGCTGCGCCGCCGGTGGAACGTCGAGTTCGACGACGCGGGCGCCATCGGCCGCCGCTACCGTCGCCAGGACGAGATCGGCACGCCGTTCTGCATCACGGTCGACTTCGACACGCTCGAGGACCAGGCGGTGACCATCCGCGAGCGCGACTCGATGGCCCAGGAGCGCATCTCCATCGAGGGCGTCGAGTCCTACCTGCGCCAGCACCTGAATGACTGACTTCGTCTAGCGCTCATCCCACGGGCCGCTCGCCGTTCTTACGGCGGGCGGCCCGTCGCGTGTTCAACCCCATCCTTTACGGCTGCGCACGGTGGGCCCCACCCGCCGCACCGGGCTGAGGCCCCTCCAGGGTGACGCTCCTCCGCCTCACCGCCGCGCCACCGTGACGACGCAAGCTCGACCGGCGGGTGGCGCCTGCCTACGAATCCGGACCCAGGTCGGATTACGTAGTTCGAAATTTGACCACATGTGGCCGTCGTGATTGACAAGCCCCCCGGCGTACACGGACATTGCGGGCATCCCTAGCGGCCAATCGGGGGCTGATTTCTCGGAGGCGCGATGAAGCGCGCGTTAATCATGTTCGCCAGCACGCTCCTGTTACTCGGTTCGTTCACCATCCCGCCCGCGTCGGCGGTGCCCAAGCCCGCTCCGGGCCCCGACGGCGTGTTCGTCTACACCGGCGAGCTCACCGCGGACCAGGTGGCCAAGCTCGTCGCGGCCGGCGTGGACCGCGAGGAGATGCGGATCGTCAAGCGTGCGAACGGCAAGGTCACCATCGAGGTGATCCTCGCCGCCGCGCTGGCCGGCACGCTCGCCAAGCAGGGCGTCACCCTGAAGGCCCAGAGCGCGGACAAGGCGCGGCTGGCGCAGAAGGGCGACGGGGTGTTCAAGAAATACGCGGGTGCCGGCGGCATCCGCGAGGAGATCATTGCCGCGGCGGAGGCCAAGCCCGGCATCGCCAAGGTCGTCAACATCGGCAACAGCCTCAACGGCACGCCGATCACCGCCATCAAGGTGACCAAGGACGCCCGCAAGCTCGCCGACGGCAAGCGCCCGGCCATGCTGTACATGGCCGCCCAGCACGCCCGCGAGTGGATCACACCCGAGATGGTGCGCCGGCTGCTGCACCACTTCCTCGACGGCTACGGCGGCAACGCCGAGCTCACCAAGCTCGTGAACACCACCGAGCTGTGGTTCATGCCGGTGGCCAACCCCGACGGCTACGACTACACCTTCACCCCCGACAACCGGCTGTGGCGCAAGAACCTGCGCGACAACGACGGCGACGGGCAGATCACCAGCGCCGACGGCGTCGACCCCAACCGCAACTTCGCCTACAAGTGGGGCTACGACAACGAGGGCTCGTCCAACATCCTGTCCAGCCAGACCTACCGCGGCAAGTCGCCGCAGTCGGAGCCGGAGACCGTGGCGCTGGACAACCTGACCAAGCGGGTGCACTTCACGTACCTGCTGAACTACCACTCCGCCGCCATGCTGCTGCTGTACGGCGTCGGCTGGCAGCAGGCCACGCCGTCGCCCGACGACCTGATCTTCGAGGCCATGCTCGGCGACGACGCCCACCCGGCCGTACCCGGCTACGACCCCGACATCGGCGCCGAGCTCTACACCACCAACGGTGAGACCGACGGGCACATGACCAACCTGCGGAAGGCCATGTCCATCACGCCGGAGATGTCCACCTGTGAGGACGCGGTCGAGCGGAACCCGAACGACGAGTGGACGCTCGACGACTGCGTCGGCGGGCTGGGCTTCACCTTCCCCGACAGCGAGGCGCTGATCCAGGACGAGTTCCTCAAGAACGTCCCGCTGGCGCTGGCCGCGGCCAAGACCGTGCAGACGCCGGACACCCCGGTCTCCGTGGTCGGGCGCACGGTGCCCGACTTCGCGCCGGACTCCTTCAGCGTGTCGTACGGTGACCCGCAGCCGGTGGCGGTCACCGCCCGCAGGTCGCTGCTGGCCAAGGTGCTGCGCTTCCGCATCAACGGCGGCCCGGCGCAGATCAGGCCGCTGTCGGAGTGGCAGGGCGGCGAGCGGTACGGCGACGAGAACGACCTGTACTTCGCCGAGTACCGCGGCACCGTGAGCGGCGCGAAACCGGGCGACAAGGTCGAGGTCTGGTTCCAGGGCATCAAGCCGGGGACCGGGCTCGTCTCCAGCTCGCACTTCACCTACACGCTGGCCAAGGACTCCGCGGCCAAGGTCCTGATCGTCGCCAACGAGGACTACACCGGCTTCAACCCGGACTACCCGCCCTCGGTGACGGCGCCCAAGCACACCACGACGTACAAGAAGGCCCTCCAGGCCGCCGGGTACGCCTCCGAGACCTGGGACGTGGACGCGCAGGGCGTGCCGCACCACCTGGGCGTGCTGTCGCACTTCAAGGGCGTCGTGTGGGAGCTGGGGGACAACCGGCTGTCCATGGACCAGCAGGACGTGGTCACCGTGACCCCGCTCGGCAACCTGCCCGACGCGGACGTCAAGCGGTCGCAGCAGGACCTGACCGTCTCCATCCGCGACTACCTCAACGAAGGGGGCAAGCTCCTCTACACCGGTGAGACGGCCGCGTACTACGGCATTCTCGACACGATCATCGGAGGCATCTACTACGGCATCGACGGCAACCCGGACGGCGACTGCGTGGTCACCACGATCCAGGGCCTGTTCGACGAGTGCCTGCTGCTGGCCGACGACTTCACCCAGTACTACATGGGCGTCGGCGGGCGCATCGCCCGCAGCTCCCCGACCGGCTTCGCCGGCAAGGGCCCGCTGGCCGGGACGGGCGGCACGTTCGGCGGTCCGGCCACGGTGGACAACCCGCTGGACGAGGCGGGGGTGCTGCAGGCCATGGGCACGGACCTGCCGAGGTTCACGGGTACCCCTTCGGCCGACTACACGCTAGGCGCCGGCGGGCCGTTCGACCCGATCGAGGGTCAGTGGTACGTCAGGGGGCCGCACGTGGACGACTCGTACATGCGGCTGACCAGGACGGTGAACCTGGGATCCGTGACGGCGGCGCAGCAGCCGAGACTGGGCTTCCAGCTGTCCTTCGACACCGAGACCGGCTATGACAACGTCATCGTCGAGGCCCACACGGTCGGCCAGGACAACTGGACCACGCTGCCCGACCTCAACGGCGGAACGGACAGCGCCGTGCCGTCGGAGTGCGAGGCCGGCTTCCTCCTGGCCGAGCACCCGTGGCTGGGGCACTACCTGACCGGCGGCAACCCCTGCACGGCCACCGGCACCAGCGGCTCCTGGAACCGGTTCACCGGTGACTCCGGCGGCTGGAAGCAGGTCGCCTTCGACCTGTCCGCGTACGCGGGCCAGCAGGTCGAGGTGTCGATCAGCTACGTGACCGACCCGAGCACGGGCGGCGTGGGCGTGTTCGTGGACGACACGCGGGTCACCACCTCCGGCGGCACCCTCGACTCCGAGGGCTTCGAGACCGGCCTCGGCCCCTGGGCCATCCCCGGTCCGCCGGCCGGCAGCCCCACCGGCGCCGGCGACTTCGCCCGCGCGCAGGCGGACACCACGGCGGCCGTCTCCACCAAAGACACGGTGCTGCTGGGATTCGGGCTGGAGCAGCTCGCCAACGACAACGAGAGGAACGCGACGATCAAGAAGGTGATGAAGTACCTGATCGGCTGATCTCCGGCTGACGGACGGCCACCCCGTTTGCGGGTGGCCGTCCTTTTCGGTATGGGGACCGAAAAATCATGTAAAGACACGGGTTACGCGGGTTTTCGCGGTCGCTTGATGACATGCGTCCTATGCGTACATCACGTTTCGCTCTAGTGCTGCTGGCCGCGGGCGCCGCGCTCATGACGGGCAGCGCCGCGTTCGCCGATCCCGACCCGACCGCGCTGGAGCTGCGGGTGGTCGTGGACGACTGCGACCGGGCGGTGGTGCAGCCATGAGCGAGCGAAGCGAGCGACCAATCAAACACAGTCGATTCTCGGTCATGCGACCGACGAAGGAGGGCGTATGACCGAGACCTTGCTGCTCGAACGGGCGTTGTTCGAGGTCAAGCGGGTGATCGTGGGGCAGGACCGGATGGTCGAGCGGCTGCTCGTGGCGGTGCTCGCCAAGGGCCACTGCCTGCTGGAAGGCGTGCCCGGCATCGCCAAGACGCTGGCCGCCGAGACCATGGCCACCGTGGTCGGCGGCACGTTCGCCCGCATCCAGTTCACGCCCGACCTGGTGCCCGCCGACATCGTCGGCACCAGGATCTACCGGCCGTCGACCGAGACCTTCGACGTCGAGCTCGGCCCGGTCATGGTCAACCTGCTGCTCGCCGACGAGATCAACCGGGCGCCGGCGAAGGTGCAGTCGGCGCTGCTGGAGATCATGGCCGAGCGGCAGGTCAGCATCGGCGGGGTCTCGCACGACGTGCCGAGGCCGTTCCTGGTGCTGGCCACCCAGAACCCGATCGAGTCCGAGGGCGTCTACCACCTGCCCGAGGCGCAGCGGGACCGCTTCCTCATGAAGATCGACGTGGACTATCCCAGCGAGTCGGAGGAGCTGGCGATCGTCTACCGCATGAGCGTGGACCCGCCCGTCCCGCACGCCGTGCTGGACCCCGCTCAGGTCGTCGCGCTCCAGCGGCGGGCCGAGGAGGTCTTCGTGCACCACGCGGTGGCCGAGTACGCCGTCCGCCTCGTCTACGCCACCCGCGACCCCGACCGGTTCGGGGTGGAGGACGTGCGGCGGCTGCTGGCGTTCGGGGCGAGCCCCCGGGCCACGCTCGGTCTGCTGGCGGCCGGGCGGGCGCTGGCCCTGATGCGGGGGCGCGACTACGTGCTGCCGGAGGACGTGCGGGACCTGGCGCACGACGTCATGGCGCACCGGCTCGTGCTCTCCTTCGACGCGCTGGCCGACGGGGTGGCGCCCAGGCAGATCGTGGACCGGGTGCTGGCGGCCGTCCCGCTGCCCGTCATCGCCCCCCAGCAGCAAATACAGCAGCAAATACAGGAGACGCAGCAGCAAGCCCAGCAGCGAGCACAGCAGAACGAAGCCGTGGCATGAGGCCGTACCTGATGGCCGAGCCCGCGCTGCGCCGGCTCGAGCTGACGATCACCAGGAGACTGGATGGACTGCTGCAGGGGGAGCATCTGGGGCTGGTGCCGGGGCCGGGGAGCGAGCCGGCGGAGACCCGGCCGTACCAGGCGGGCGACGACGTGCGGCGGATGGACTGGAACGTCACCGCCCGCACCAACGAGCCCCACGTCCGCGACCTGGTCGCCGACCGCGAGCTGGAGATCTGGGCGCTGCTCGACGCCACCGCCAGCATGGACTTCGGCACCGCGGCCATGGAGAAGCGGGAGCTGGCCGTCTCGGCGCTGGCGGCGGTCGGCTTCCTCACCCAGCGGACCGGCAACCGGATCGGCACCCACCTGCTGCATGGCGGCGGCGTCAGGACGCTGCCCGCCCGGACGGGCCGGCCGCACCTGATGGCGCTGCTGCAGGCGGCCTTCGCGCTGCCCCGCACGCCGCCCGGGGTGGCCGAGCCGCTGCTGGGCGTGGCCGCCGACCAGCTCGGCCGGGTGGTACGGCGCCGCGGCCTGGTCGTGGTCGTGTCGGACTTCCTCGACGCGCCCGAGACCTGGGAGCTGCCGCTGCGCAGGCTCACCGCCCGGCACCAGGTGCTGGCCGTGGAGGTGCTCGACCCGCGCGAGCTGACACTGCCCGACGTCGGGATCCTGACGCTGGTCGACCCGGAGACGGGGCGGCGGCGCGAGGTCGCCACGGGGAGCGCGCGGCTGCGCCGCAGGTACGCGGAGGCGGCGGCGGAGCAGCGCGACAACGTCGCGCGGGCTCTGCGTCGGGCCGCGGCGACTCACCTACGGCTGCGCACGGACCGCGACTGGGTACGCGACCTGGTCCGGCACGTCATGCGGCAGCGCCGCCTGGCCGCGCTGGCCCGCCCCTCCGGAGGAGGAGGTGATGCGGCGTGACGCTGATCGCGCCCCTGTGGTTGCTGCTGCTCGTCCCCGTGGCCCTGCTGGCCCTGGCGTACGTGGTCATGGCGTTGCGGAGCAGGACCGCGTACGCCGTCAGGTTCACCAACCTCGACCTGCTCGACAAGGTCGCCCCGAGGCGGCCGGGCTGGCGCAGGCACGTGCCGGCGGCGGCGCTGCTGCTGATGTTCGCCCTGCTCGTGATCGGTTTCGCCCGGCCGACGGCCGAGGTGCGGGTGCCGAGGGAGCGGGCGACGATCATGGTGGCGTTCGACGTGTCGGCGTCCATGAGCGCCACCGACGTCCAGCCCAACCGGTTCGAGGCGGCCAAGCAGGCGGCCAGGCAGTTCGTGGAGGGGCTGCCCGAGCGATTCAACCTGGGCCTGGTGTCGTTCTCCTCGTCGGCGTCCGTCGCCGTGCCGCCGACCACGGACCGGCAGGCGGTGCTGGACGCGCTCGACCGGCTCAGCACCGCCTCGGGCACCGCCATCGGCGAGGCGGTCTACTCCTCGCTGGACGCCATCGCCGCGCTCGACTCGCAGGAGGAGAGGCCGCCCGCGCACATCGTGCTGCTGTCCGACGGCTCCAACACCACGGGCCGCACGGTCGGCGACGCGGCCGCGGCGGCCTCCGGCAGAGGAGTGCCGGTCACGACCATCGCGTACGGCACGGCGGACGGCACGATCGACATCTCGGGACGCGAGATCCCGGTGCCGGTGGACGCCCCGGCGCTGCGCGGGCTGGCCGAGGCGGCGGGCGGCGGCTTCTACGAGGCGGCCAGCGGTGACGAGCTGCAGGCGGTCTACGAGGACATCGGCACGTCGGTCGGCTACCGCACCGAGCGGCAGGAGGTATGGATGTGGTTCGTGGCGGCGGGGATGGCCTTCGCGCTGATCGCGGCGGTGACGTCGATGTTGTGGTTCTCGAGGCTGCCATGAGGGGCCTGGGCAGCCCGCGCGGGCCGGAGTTCGTCACGCCGGCTGTCGTGGCCCCCGTGCCGCAGGACGTACCGCGGAAGGGGGCGCCGCCCAAGGGACGCCTGCTGGTGGCCGCCGCGCTCGTCGCGGCGCTCACCGGGGCGGCGGCGGGCATGGCGGCGGGCATGGCGGCGGGCATGGCGGGGGGCATGGCGGGGGCGCGGCTCTCCGAAGGGTCCGGGCCGGCCCCCGCCGCCGCCCTCCCCAAGGCGGCGCCCGCGCCGTCGGCCGGTCTCACCGGG